>DAOPJF010000505.1:0-2308 GCA_035399525.1 Candidatus Krumholzibacteriia bacterium
GATCCTGGCCTGGGCCGCGCCGACGCCGGCGCCCACCGCGCTCATGACACCACCTCCACCGGGCGGATGCGGCGGCGCAGCAGGAAGACGGCCCCGGCCGTCCACGCCGCCACCAGCAGCAGGCTCGCCAGCTGCGGCACGCCCAGGCGCGGGCCCGCGCCGAACAGCAGCGAGCCGGCGTTGTGGTACTGGCCCAGGAAGTTCGCCGCCTCGAAGGCGTCCTGCTTGATGAGGCGCGCGATGCCGCCGAAGGCCTCGGTGCCCATGACCGGATGGTCCACCACACCATGACGAAGATGGGCCGCTTGCCCAGGCTGCTGAACGCCAGCAGCACCAGGCCCATGCTCAGGCCCGTCGCGCCGCAGTAGACGACCAGCCGCAGGGGCGTCAGCAGCAGCAGGTCCAGGCTCGAGGCCTCGGGCGCCACCCAGTAGGCGTACACGCACAGCAGCAGCGCCGGCAGCAGCGTCACCAGCCAGTAGAAGAAGACCAGGATCAGCACCTTGCCCAGCAGGTAGTCGCGCAGCCCCAGCGGCCGCGAGAAGTAGAGCGACAGGCCGTTGTCCTGGCGGTCCTGTGCGATGAGCCCCGCGCCGACCAGGGCCAGGATGGCGAACACCGGGAAGCGCTGCATCTCCAGGAAGCGCAGGAAGCCCTCGGGGTCGATGCTGGTCCAGCCGCCGCTGAGCAGCTTGGCCAGGTCGCCCGCCTTCAGCGTCGCGTAGATGATGCCGCCCTTGACGATGGCCGGCACCAGGGCCAGCAGCACCAGGCCGAACACGGCCTTGTGCTTCAGCCCGGACACGATGCCGCGTCGGGCGATGACCCACCAGGCCGGCGAGGCCGCGCGGCCCGAAGGCTCCCAGTGGGTGTATCCGCGGTCATAGACCGGCATCTCAGCCCTCCACCATGCTGTAGAATTCCTCGGCCAGGCTCACCGGGCGGCGGCGCAGGCGACGCAGCGCGAAGCCCGTCTGCAGCGCCACGCCCAGGACCGCGTTCACGCCGGCGGCGGCCTGCCAGGCCCCGCCCTCGCCCGCCTCGCCGGCGATGCGGCGCATGTCCAGGGTGACCAGCAACAGGCGCATCTCTTCCTCGATGGTCGCGCCCAGGCCCTCGAGCCCGGCGCGGAAGGCCGCGGTGTCGCCGAAGCCCTCGACCTCGAACATCTGCAGCGGCTGCCGCGCCGCCTCGCCCAGGCTGCGGCGGGCCAGCAGTTCGCCCTGGCGCAGCACCAGGATCTCGTCGCACACGGCCTCGACGTCGGCCAGGAGGTGGGTCGACAGGATCACGCCCAGGCCCTTGCGGTGGGCCAGGTCCTCGATCAGCTCGAGGATGGACACGCGCCCGCGCGGGTCCAGGCCGCTGGTGGGCTCGTCCAGGAAGATCCAGTCGGGATCGTGCACCAGGGTCTGCGCCAGCTTCAGGCGCTGCTTCATGCCCTGGCTGTAGGTGTCGCAGGGGCGGTAACGCTCGTCGGCCAGGCCCACGTAGTGCAGCACCTCGTGGGCGCGCTGCATGGCGTCGCGGCCGGGCATGCCCGACAGCTCGCCCAGGTAGGCCACCAGGCCCACGCCCGAGAAGCCGGGGATGATGCCGCCGCGCTCGGGCATCCAGCCCAGCCCGGCCCTGGCCAGGCGGGCCTGCACCGCCATATCGTGGCCCAGGACCGTCACCTGGCCGCGGACCAGGGGCACCTGGCCCAGCAGGCAGCGCAGCAGGGTGGTCTTGCCCGATCCGTTGGGACCCAGGAGGCCCACGGCGCTCTTCTGGAGGGTGAACGACACGTCCTTCAGGACCGGGTCCCGGGCGTAGGCGAAGCTCAGGCCGTCCACCTTCAGGCTGGTTTCCGTGCGGTTGACTTTGATGGCGCACCCGTCCATGTTGAAAGCGTTGACCGGCGAATCCGCCAATAACGAAACGGTCCGCGGATTGTTTCAGGCCGGGCCGCCCGGCGCCACCGGAAAATCGGGGCGGGCGGTTCCGGACCCCAGACGCGGCCCGAGGGGGGAAGGTTGCCATGGGCCTCGCCAGGATCCGCACCGCCGAGTCCGTCACCTCCGGACATGCCGACAAGCTCTGCGACCAGATCGCCGACGCCGTGCTGGACGCCATCCTCGCCGCCGACCGGTTCGCCCGCGTGGCCTGCGAGGTGCTGGTGACCACGGGCATGGTGGTCGTCACCGGCCAGATCACCACCAAGGCCTGGATCGACATCACCGGCATCGTGCGCGAGACCATCCGCAAGGTGGGCTACAACGACCCGCGCATCGGCTTCGACCACGGCAGCTGCGCCGTGGTGGTGCTG
>DAOPJF010000506.1:0-2307 GCA_035399525.1 Candidatus Krumholzibacteriia bacterium
CCGTAGTTGTTCTCGTTGCCCAGCAGCCACATCAGCATGCCCGGCGTGCCCCGGAACTCGTCGACCAGGGCCAGGATCTCGGCCTTCACCGCGGCGCGCAGCTTCGGGTCCGAGTAGTCCACCGACGGGATCCACACGCCGTCCAGCGTGTAGCCGTAGCGGGCCATGGGATGGTTGATGATGGTCCAGATCCCGTACTTCTCGTAGATGTACTTCACCCAGCGCGGCGGGATGCCGTTGTACTGACGGATGGCGTTCACGTGCATCGCCTGCAGCAGCGGCATGTCGCGGTCCAGCGCGACCTGGATCACGTCGTCGGGCTGCATCCACAGGCTCCACATGTAGTTCTCGCCGATGGGCACGTGGTCCCAGTTCATGCCGAAGACCATCATGGGGCGACCGTCGACCTCGAGGGTGCGGGCGCCCGCCTCGCCGGCCACGCGGACCTCGGCCGCGACGGCCGGGACGGCGGCCGCGACGGCGACCGCCGCCGCCAGGACTGCCAGCAGGATGCGCACCGGGTTCTTGGGACGCGTGCTCACGGGGACCTCCTCGCCGGGGCGGGCCCGGCCTCGACGGCGTTGGCGGCGACGGCGGCGCGGTACCAGTGGGCGCTCCGCTTCGGTGTCCGCCGACAGGTGGCGAAATCCACTCCGAACAGGCCGAACCGCTTGGTGTAGCCGTGGCCCCATTCGAAGTTGTCCAACAGCGACCAGGCGAAGTACCCCTGCAGGGGAATGCCCTCGGCGACGGCCGCGTGGGCTGCCGCCAGGTGGTCGCGCAGGAAGGCGACGCGCCGCGGGTCCTCGATCACGCCGCCGGCAGGGGCGGGGTCGGGGTAGGCGACGCCGTTCTCGGTGACGTGGATGGCCGCGGGCGCGTAGTCGCGGGCGACGATGCGCAGCATGTCGACCAGGCCGTCGGGATACACTTCCCAGCCCATGTCCGTCAGCGCGCTCTGCGGCACCGGCGGGGCGGCGACCGGATCGCCGTTCGGCCCGGCCTTCACCACGGTGCGGCTGTAGTAGTTCACGCCCAGCAGGTCGGTGGGCGCGGCGATGACCGCCAGGTCGCCGTCCTGCACGAAGGGCAGTTCCGGCCCGGCCAGGTGGCCCCAGCGCACGCGGTCGGCCACCGCGTCGTCGGGGTAGGCGCCCCAGTACAGGGGTTCGAGGTACCAGCGGTTGAAGAAGCCGTCGAAGATGCGCGCGGCCTCGTGGTCGGCAGGCGTGTCGGCGGCTGCGACGCCCGGCGACAGGTTCAGCACGATGCCCAGCTGCGCATCCCTGACGATCCGCCGCAGCTCGGGCACGGCCAGGCCGTGGGACAGCAGCAGGTGGTGGGCCGCCCGCAGGGCCTCGGCCGGGCTGCGGTGCCCGGGCGCGTGGCAGCCCTGCTCGTAGCCCAGGGTGGCGATGCACCAGGGCTCGTTGTGGGTGAACCAGTGGCGCACCCGGTCGCCCAGGCGGTCGCCGGCGGCGCGGGCGTACTCCACGAACCGGTGCGCGGTGTCGCGCTCGACCCAGCCGCCCCTGTCCATCAGGGCCTGGGGCAGGTCCCAGTGGTTCAGCGTGATCCAGGGGGTGATGCCGGCGGCCAGCAGGCCGTCGACCAGGCGGTCGTAGAAGTCCAGGCCCGCGGCGTTGGGCGTCCCGGCGCCCGTGGGCAGGATGCGTGGCCAGGCCAGGGACAGGCGGTAGGCGCCCACCCCGAGCCAGCGCATGAGTTCGACATCCTCGGCCCAGCGGTGGTAGTGGTCGCAGGTCCGGTCGGCGTTCGAGGCGTCCTCGATGTTCCCGGCGCCGGCGGCATAGCGGTCCCACACCGATTCGCCCCGTCCGCCCTCGTGGCGGGCGCCCTCGATCTGCTGGGCGCTGGTGGCGACGCCCCACACGAATCCATCCGGGAACCCGAGCAGGCTCACGGCGCACCGTCCCTGGTCCGGGAAGTGCGGCAACCCGTTGTGGCAGTGATGTTTCCGCTCATCAAATTCCGACCCCGCGATTTTTCAAAAAAATCTTTGTTCGGACTCCGAACATAGTGTATGATGTTGGGGTTCCTGTCAAGCGTATTCGCCCCGGAACTCCCCGCCCTGGCTAGGCGGTCCGGGACGAAGAGCCCCAGTTCCGCCCACATGAGATCACTTGACGCGTGTGTAGGCAACCCCGCGAGGCAGGACCCGAACGGGAAACGATCACGATGGAGGCCCTCCGGGGCTCCCGCTGGAGGTAACGTGATGAAGTCCTTGAGCTTCTCGATGCTGATGCTGGTCCTGCTGGCCTCGTCCGCCGGCGCGACCATCGCCCC
>DAOPJF010000507.1:0-2305 GCA_035399525.1 Candidatus Krumholzibacteriia bacterium
TGATGAACCTGGTGCTGCCGCTGGGCGCCGCCTGCGCGGTGATGGGCGGGCTGCTGACGGGCTACCTGATGTACGACATGTCGCACTATGTGAGCCACCACGGGCGCATCCGCGATCCCTGGTTCCGCTTCCTGCACCGCTACCACGCGGCGCACCATCACCGTGACCCGGACGCGCTGTTCGGCGTGTCGAATCCCCTCTGGGACCTGGTGTTCCGCACGGGTTCGCTGAAGATCTAGCTCGCGCCGGAAGCGGCCGGCCCGCGGCCCGCGGCCTTCGGGGCGCGGGCCGCCGCGTACCACAGCAGGTCGGTCAGGGGCAGGATGGGCAGGTGCGGGGCCTCGAGCGCCAGGCCGTCGGCGATCTGGCCCAGGCAGCCGGGGTTGGTCGTGACCACCAGGTCGGCGCCCGTCGCCGCCAGCAGGCGGGCCTTGCGCCGGCCCAGCGCGTCCGCCAGGTCCGGGTGGTGCAGCGACCACGCACCGCCGCTGCCGCAGCAGACCTCGGCCTCCAGAGGTTCGAGCACGGTGATGCCGGGGATGCGCCGCAGCAGCGCACGGGGTTCGGCGACGATGCCGCGCCCATGGCGCGCGTGGCAGGGATCGTGGACCGCGACCTTCAGCGGCAGCCGCGCCAGCGGCGGCAGGGCGGCGGTCGCCAGCACCTGCGAGGCGTCGCGCACCGGGCCCGGCAGGGGCGGATCCATGTGCTCGAGTTCGAGCCCGCATCCGGCGGCCTCGGCCAGGACCGGCACGTCCGCGGCGGCGACGGCGAAGGCCGCGCGGTTGCGCCGGTGCAGAAGGGCGGCGCGGCCGGCCCGGCCGTCGTGGGCGGCCAGGGCGCCGCAGCAGTCCTGGCCCCGGGGCACGGTCACGGCGAACCCCGCGGCGCGGCAGAGGTCGAGCAGGCGCCGCGACGTGTCCGGCAGGAGCCCCTCGTTGGCGCAGCCGCGGAAGAACAGCAGCGGCGACCGCGCGTCGGCGGCCGGCGGCGGTCTCCACGGCCCTTCGGCGCGGGTGAGGCGGTCGAGGATGGCCACCAGGTCCGCATCGCGCCGCGGCGCCCGGGGCAGCGTGCCCAGCAGGCGCGCCGGTCGGCTGTGCGCGAAGCGGCGGCGCCAGCCCGGACCCGCCAGCGCACCCAGCATGGTGCGGGCCGCATCGCCCAGCGGCCGCAGTCCTGCCAGGACCGCCGGACGGTCGAGGCGCCTGAGCAGCACGCCGGGCAACGCGGCACGACCTTCGGCCGGACCAGCCAGCCGGCCGCCGTCCTCGAGCAGGCTGAAGGGCACGCCGCTCGGGCAGGCCGACTCGCAGGCGCGGCAGCCGATGCACAGGTCGAAGGCCTCGCGCACCGCCGCGTCGGCCGCGGCGCCCTCGAGCAGGGCGCCCAGCAGCACCAGGCGGCCGCGCGGCGACTGCACGTCGTCGCCGGTCTCCAGCCAGGTGGCGCAATGGGGCAGGCACAGGCCGCACTGCACGCAGCGGCGCAGCAGGGCGTCGACGTCGCGGTGCAGGCCGTCGCTCATCGGCCCTCCCCCCGCGCCGGCAGCCAGTCGGCCGACGGCAGGCGTCGGTCGGGGTCAAAGACATCCTTGATCGCACCCAGCAAGGCCCGCGGCACCCCTGGCGGCGGCGGCGGCGGCAGGGTCGGCCGGCCCATGCGCCAGGCCGGGTCCTGGTCCAGGCCCGCCGCCGCGAACGCGTCGGGCGTCCACGCGAGGGCCGGTGTCGTTCCGCGGATCCAGCGGTCCGCCGGTATCGCGGTCGGGCACGGTCCGCCGTCCCCGGCAGCGATGACCGTCCAATCGGGATGCGCCGCAGCCCAGGCCGGGGCCAGGTGCGGCAACAGGGTCGGCAGCTCGGCCGGCGGCGCCAGCCCGTCCCCGTCGCCGTCCAGGCCTGCGGCCGCGGCCGCGCGGTCGAACCGGGCGAGCCAGGCGCCCAGGTCCCAGGGACGGTCGCGGCCGCCCACCAGGACCAGCATGGTGCCGGCCCCGTGGTCGCCCAGGACCACCGGCGCCCCGGGTGCGGGTTCGCGTTCGTCCAGGAGCGGCGCCAGCTGCGGCCAGGCCGCGGCGACATCGCCCCGCAACCGGCGCCAGGCCACGCGTTCGGGCGCCGGCGCCAGCTTGAGCGTGACCGCCTGCAGGGTGGCCAACATGCCGCCGGCGCCGGCAAGCAGCGGCACCAGGCCGTAGCCCGCCACGTTCTTGAAGACGGGTGCGCCGGCGTGGAACGGGCGGCCCCGTCCGTCGACGGCCCAGGCCTCCAGCAGCACGTCGCGCAGGCCCAGGCCGCCCAGG
>DAOPJF010000508.1:0-2289 GCA_035399525.1 Candidatus Krumholzibacteriia bacterium
GCCTGGGCCTGGCCCACTGGCTGCAGACGGTGCACGGCGTGGCCTGGTTCACGCCCATGGCCGGCGCGGTGCTGGCGGCGCTGCTGTCGGCGGTGATCATCGGCTGGGTGGCCCTGCACCTGGGCCAGCGCGAGGACACGGTCATCGGCGCGGTCTGGGCCACGGGCATGGCCCTGGGCGTGGTGTTCATCGCGCTCACGCCCGGGTATGCCGCCGACCTGATGAGCTACCTGTTCGGCAACATCCTGCTGGTCACGCCCCGCGACCTGGGGCTGATGGCGGTGCTGGCGGCGGCGGTGCTGGCGGTCGCGGCGCTCTTCCACCGGCAGCTGCTGGCGGTGTCGTTCGACGCCGAGTTCGCCGAGCTGCAGGGCGTGCCCGTGGCGCGGTTCACCTACCTGCTGCTGGTGCTGACGGCGCTGACGGTGGTCGTGCTGGTGAGCGTGGTGGGCATCATCCTGGTGATCGCGCTGCTGACCCTGCCCGCGGCCACGGCCAACCTGTTCGCGCGGCGCCTGGGCCCGATGATGGCGGGCGCCGTCGCGCTCTGCGCGCTCCTGACCGCGGGCGGCCTGGTGCTCAGCTACGGGCCCGACCTGCCGGCGGGCGCGGTCACGATCCTGCTGGCGGGCCTGGTGTGGTTCGCCGCGGCCGCCGTGCGCCGCCGCGTGCGCTGACCGCCGGTCAGCGCGACCACCACTCCAGCGTCTCGATGTAGTGGCACAGCTCGCCCGCGGTGGTGAAGCGCCGGTGCAGCAGGCTGGCCTTCAGGCCGCAGATCACGTCCTTGATCTCGGGCGGATGCTGGGCGTAGCGCGGCTGCCCGCCGATGGCGTCGTAGAAGAGCCGCACCAGGTCGCGCACGTCCGCGCGGATGGCGCGCGCCGACGGCCGCCCCCAGTGGTACATGTCCAGCAGCTTGATGTCGAAGCCCAGCCCGCGGCGGTTGATGATGATGTTGCCGTCGTGCAGGTCGCCGTGGTACTCGCCCATGTCGTGGATCTCGCCGATGCCCTTGGCCAGCGCGTGCAGCAGGTGCAGGCCCTGGAACCAGCCCAGCCGGTGGCCCGGCTGGCGCTTCAGGAAATCCGAAAGCAGCTCGCCCTCGACGTAGTCCGACACCAGCATGGTGACCGGCACGCCCTCGTGCTCGATCATTTCCTGGTTGTGGTACTGGATCAGGATGCGGCACTCGCGCAGCTTGTGCAGCTTCTTGGCGTAGAAGCGCACCGTGCGGTTGGCCTTGTTGCGCTGGGGGAAGAAGATCTTCGCGCTGCGCTCGATGCCGGTGCCGCGCTCCTTGACGAGGTAGACCTCGCCCTCCCAGCCGCGGCCGAGCCGGCTGTCGACGGTGTACTTGTCGGCCAGTTCGACGCCGGGCTCGTAGTCGAAGGAATCGATGCGCCGCGGGCCTGCGTGCTTCGCCATGGTCCGTCCCCGTGGGTTCATGGTCGGCCCCGCCGCGGGGCCGCGTCCGCGCATGATGCCCCGATCCGCCGCCGGTGGCAAGGGCCGGGCGGAGCCCGCAACGGCGAAGGCCGGTCCTTGCGGCACCGGCCTTCTGCCCTGCGATCTGGTGGAGGCGGCGGGAATCGAACCCGCGTCCGAAGCCGGCTCCCCGCCGGCATCTACACGCTTAGTCCCCTGTTGGTTTTGCCTGTTGGCTGGCCAGGGAACGGGCCTTCCGCCAGGCTGAGTCCCACTTTTGCTTCGCCCGGAGGCCAGGGACCTCCCGCCGGACTATTCCCTGAAAAATGGCGCCCCCATTGGACCGGTCCAGGGACCCCCCGGGCCGGGGACGGGCAGCTTAACTAAGCCGCCAGTGCGAAATTGGTTTCGTCACTTATTGGTTTTCCACCGATTTACGGGATGGGTGGGATCCCGGCGTGCAGCCAACGGTCCTCCGACCCCGTCGAAACCAGGTCGCCCCCACGCGAGGTGGGGACCCGGACAACCGGATCGCGTGGTCAATATACCACCTGCCGCGGGCGAGGGCCACCGGTGGACGGCCCGAGGCCGGAGATTTCTGCTTCGATAATCATAAAATTAGTTTGACACCTGCCCCCCGCCGACCGATCATTCCGTTTCGACACTCATCGAAATGGAGTCCGATCATGACCGCCGACACCAGCGCCCGCCTGCTGAAGGCTCTGGCCGACCCGACCCGCCTGCGCATCGTCCACAGCCTCGTGGCCGCGCCGTCGTACGTCGAGGCCCTGGCCGCCGGGCTGGGCCTGACCGCGCCGACCATCAGCCACCACCTGCGCAGGCTCGAGGAGGTCGGCCTGG
>DAOPJF010000509.1:0-2287 GCA_035399525.1 Candidatus Krumholzibacteriia bacterium
GATGGGCACGGTCTCGCAGCGGATGCCGAGGGTGTCGGCCACGGCGGCCGCGTCGGTCAGCGACGCCTCCGAGCTGCTGGCGTAGGGCAGGCGCACGCCCAGCACCCGGTCGGCGCCCAGGGCGCGCACGGCCAGGCCCGCGGCCACGGCCGAGTCGATGCCTCCGGACAGGCCCACCACCAGCCGCTCGCGGCCGGCGGTGGCCAGGGTGTCGCGGATGAAGGCGGTGCAGGTCTCGGCCGCCTGGGCGGGATCGATGGCCCACTGGGGGCGATCGGGCTGGCTCACGACGATCGGTCCTTTCCGCGGCGCGTCAGCTGCGCCGCCAGGCGCCGGGCAGGAACAGCACCAGCACCGTGAACAGTTCCAGGCGGCCCACGAGCATGAAGCCCGTCAGCAGCCACTTCTCCCAGGGCACCAGCGACGCGTAGTTGCTCGCCGGGCCCACCAGGCCCAGGCCGGGACCGATGTTGCCCAGGGTGGCCGCCGTGGCGCCCACGCTGGTCACCAGGTCGCGGCCGCCGAGGGTCAACGCCACCACGCCCACGCCGTAGACCACCATGTAGAGCAGGAAGAAGCCCAGCACGTTGGTCTGCAGGGCGGGCGACACGGCGCGCCCGTTGAACCACAGGGTAAACACGGCCCGCGGGTGCAGCATCCTTCTCAGCTCGAGCTTCGCGGTCTTCAGCAGGATCAGCAGCCGCACCACCTTGATGCCGCCGCCGGTCGACCCGGCGCAGCCGCCCACGGCCATCAGCATCAGCAGCACCGCGTGGGCGAAGGGCGGCCACTGCAGGTAGTCGGCGGTCCCGAACCCGGTGGTCGTGATGATCGACGTCACCTGGAACAGCGCGAGCCGGATGGTCTCCCCCAGCGTGCCGTAGAAGCGCGCCGCCAGCAGCACCGCCGACAGCAGCGCCGTCACGCCGCCGATGATCAGCAGGTAGAAGCGGAATTCCTCGTCGCGCAGGTAGGCCCGCACGCGCCCCGAGAGGGCCAGGTAGTGCAGCGAGAAGTTGGTCCCGGCCAGCAGCATGAACACGATGATGATCCACTCGACCGCCGGCGTCGCGTAGCCGCCCACCGAGGCGTTGTGGTTCGAGAAGCCGCCGGTGGCCATGGTGGCGAAGCTGTGGCACACGGCGTCGAACGGTCCCATGCCGGCGATCATCAGCGCCCCGGTCTCCAGGGCCGTCAGCAGCACGTACACGCCCCACAGCAGGCGCGCCGTCTCGCGGATGCGCGGGGTCAGGCGCTCGGCGGTGGGCCCGGGCACCTCGGCCCGGAACAGCTGCATGCCGCCCACGCCCAGCAGCGGCAGCACCGCCACGGCCAGCAGCACGATGCCCATGCCCCCCAGCCAGTGGGTCAGGGCGCGCCAGAACAGCGTGGCGTGGGTGCGGCTCTCGATGTCCGTCAGGATCGACGCGCCGGTGGTGGTGAAGCCCGAGATGGACTCGAAGACCGCGTCGGTGTACGAGGGGATCTGGCCGCTGAGCCGCATGGGCAGGGCGCCCAGCAGGCCCACGACCAGCCAGCCGAAGGCGACCACCGCGAAGCCCTCGCGCACGCGCAGGTCGGGCGCGTCGCGCAGGGCCAGCAGCAGGCCGCCGCCCACGACGCCGCCGATGGCCGCCGCCGCCAGGAAGTCGATCCAGTCGGGCTCGCGGTACAGCAGCGCGACCGCCGCCGGCAGCAGCAGGCAGGCCGCCGTCACCAGCAGCAGGAAGCCCAGCACCTTGGCCACCGAGCGCAGGCTCACGCGCGGCCGCCCGCGAAGAAGTCCTCCACCGGCCGCACGCCGTCCGGCAGGGCGAACACGATCACGTCGTCGCCCGGCGCCAGCACCGTCTCGCCCCGGGGCGTGACCACCTTGCCGCGCTTGAGGACGGCCGCCAGCACGGCGTCGCGCGGGAACTCGAGCTCGCCGATCGGCCGTCCCAGCCAGGCGTGGTCGGCGCCCACCCGGAACTGCAGGATCTCGGCGCCGCTGAAGCCCAGGGTCTCGGCGTTGACCACGGCGCCGCGCTTGACGAACCGGGCGATCCAGGCCGAGGTCGAAAGGCGCGGCGACACGGCCGCGTCCACGCCCACCATCGACAGCAGGGGCACGAAGTCCGGCCGGTCGACCAGGCACACCGTCTTGCGCGCGCCGTGGTGGCGGGCCAGCAGGCAGGCCAGGATGTTGGTCTCCTCGTCGGCGCCCACCGCGACGAACCCGTCCATCTCGCCCACGCCCTCGCTGGCCAGCAGGTCGATGGCGGTATCCACCCAGCGCGCTGGATCA
>DAOPJF010000510.1:0-2260 GCA_035399525.1 Candidatus Krumholzibacteriia bacterium
GCCGTGCAGGCCCGGGTTGGGCTGGGGGCGGATGAACTTCAGGCCGCCCCGCCGCGCGGCGATCTTCGCCTTGCCCTCGCAGAACACCGGCGCATCCGGCGCGGCGCGCCCCTCGAGCAGCGGCACGAGCCCCTCGCCCAGGCCGCTCATGCCCGCCAGGTGCAGCAGCGTCGGCCACACGTCCACGTGGCTGGTGGGTGCGGCGACGCGGTGGCCGGCGACTCCCGCCAGCCCCGGCGCGACCACGATGCCCGCCGTGCGGATGACCTCTTCGTAGAGCTGGATGCCGCCGTGGGTGAAGCCCCCGTGCTCGCAGAACGCCTCGCCGTGGTCCGACAAGACGCCGATCACGGTGTCGGCCAGCAGGCCGCGCTCGTCGAGTCCCGCCAGCAGGCGCCCGACGGCCTCGTCGTTGTAGCGCACGCTGGCGTCGTACTTGTCCAGCAGCCAGGCGCGGTCGGCCGCGGTCAACCGGCGCCGGCCCCACTCCACCGACTCGATCAACTTGTGGATGCTCTGCCCCGTGCGGCGGTCGAGGGTCTCGGCCTCCTGCGGGAACAGCGTGGCCACCAGGTCGGGCGCCACGCCGGCGGCGGCGGGCGAAGCGAACATCGACGCATACTCGTCCGGCAGCCGGTACGGCATGTGCGGCCCGTCGTAGTGCAGGAACAGGGCGAAGGGCCGCGCCTGGTCGCGGCGGTCGATCCACTCGAGCCCGCCCGCGGTCACCGCCATCGGCAGGTCCTTGGCGTAGTTCGCGCTGCGGCCCTGGGTGACGACCTCGGGCTCGCCCCAGATGTGGCGCAGCAGGCTGGTGAAGAAGCGGAACGTGGTGACGGCGCCCGTCTGCAGGCCCGCGCCGCGCACCGCGTCGAACACCGCCGAGCCGCCCACCTTCGCCGTGAAGTCGAACACGCCGTGCTCGTGGGGATAGAGCCCCGTGAACAGCGAGGTGAAGGCCGGCGCGGTGAAGTTCGAGGCCGACCACATGGCGTCGCACACCACGCCGCGGGCCGCCAGGCGGTCCAGGTGCGGCGACGTGGGCCGCGGGCAGCCGCCCGAGCCCAGGCGGTCCGGGCGCAGCGTGTCGACGACGATGAGCACGATGTTCTTCACGGGCGCCCCCGCTCGCCGCGCGGCCGCACGGCCAGCACGTTGGGCACGGCCGTGCCGCCGGTCGAGGCGCGGTCGGGCTCGCCCTCGAGCGCCCGTACCCACAAGCCCGCCGCGGCGCTGCCCTCGAGGTGCTGCGCCGCCGTCACGTCCAGGGGCAGCGCCAGCAGCATCGCGTTGAACTCGTACATGGCCAGCGGGCGGGTGCAGAACACCAGCAGGGCGCGGCCCTGCGCGTCCTCGGCCAGGGCGGCCTCGCGCCAGCGCTCCTTGCCCGGCGACCAGCGGTTGCGGCCGGGATGCTTGATCAGCCGCAGGTTCTGCACCACGGTGCGGTAGCGCAGGCGCAGCACGTCCAGCGGGGTCTCGTCCAGGTCGACCACCGCGAACGGTGCATCCACGGTGTCCACCGGGTCGCAGACGAAGGCCGACTGATAGCTGTTCGGCGAGGCGGTGAACACGCGGCCGTCGACCTGGCTGAAGCCCACGTGCGAGCTGCCGTCGCCCTGGTACATGCCGGCGTTGACCGCGGCCTCGAGCTCGAACTCGCGGCCCCAGGTGGCCAGCGTGCGCCGCTTGCCGTCGGCGTGGCGCGCGGCCAGCAGCACGCCCAGGTCCCAGCGCGCCGGGTCGACGCGCAGCACGTGCAGCTCGCCGTCGGCGCGGGGCGAACGGCTGTCCACGTCGAATCGCAGCAGCTCGAGGCCGGGCGCGAGCTCGCGCGCCGCCGGTCCCTCGGCCAGGGCCGCGGACGCCGCCGACGCCAGCATCATCACCGCCAGGAGCACGCGCCTCACCACGGATGCCACCCCCACCCCGGATACCACCGGTTGGCGATCATGTAGAAGAGGATCGAATCGATCATCAGGTGCAGGATCACGATATAGAACAGCGAGCCGGTCCGCTTGTAGGTCAGGCCCTGCACCAGGGCGAAGGCGTAGATGACCGCCGGTCCCCAGCCCACGAACGCCATCTCGTGCAGGAAGCTGGTGAAGAACACCGCCTGCGCCAGGTTGGCCTCGCCGAAGCGGAAATGCCGGTGCACCAGCACGAACACGAAGTTGATGAACGCCAGCTCGTCCCAGATGCCCACGAAGTTGCAGCCCCAGAACAGCCGCCACAGGGCCTCGGTGCGGCCCTCGTGCCC
>DAOPJF010000511.1:0-2260 GCA_035399525.1 Candidatus Krumholzibacteriia bacterium
GGCCTGCCCGAGACCGGCCTGGGCCTGATCCCGGGCTACGGCGGCACCCAGCGCCTGCCGCGGCTGGTGGGGCGCGGCCGGGCGCTGGAGATGATCCTCACGGGCGACATGATCGACGCGCCGACGGCCCTGGCCCTGGGCCTGGTCAACCGCGTGGTGCCGGCGGCCGAACTGGCCGACGCCGTGCGCGCGGCGGCCCGGAAGATCGCCGAGCGCTCGCCGCTGGCGCTGCGCGCCGCGCTGCAGGCGGTCGCCGGCGGGCTCGAGACCGGGCTGGCCGGCGGCTGCCGTCTGGAGGCCGGCCTGTTCGGCGTCTGCGGCGCGTCCGGCGACGCGCGCGAGGGCTGCACCGCGTTCCTCGAGAAGCGCAAGGCGGTGTTCCGCGGGGAGTGACGCGAACGCATTGAAAACAGGGATCATCTGCATCCGGTATAAGAGGCGGCGCCGCATAGAATTCTTGGGTTCGGCGTCGCCTCTGACTATCATTGGCAGGTCAAGTCCTCGCCCTGTTCCCAACTGCCCGCAGGGGGAAATCCATGACCGAGAACACCGCCCTCGACGTGCCCTACATGGAGGTCAACGGCGAGCTGTGCAAGGGCTGCCAGCTCTGCGTCGGCGTGTGCCCCAAGAGCGTGATCGCCATCAGCGAGAAGCTCAACGCGTCGAGCTACCACCCGGCCTACTACACGGGCGCCGACTGCACCGGCTGCGGCCTGTGCTTCTACGCCTGCCCCGAGCCGGGCGCCATCCGGGTCGTCAAGCCCTAGGGAAAACCAGCTGACGGGAGAAGGTCCATGGCCAAGCAATTCATGAAGGGGAACGACGCGATCATCGTCGGCGCCCTGGCGGCGGGGTGCCGGGCCTACTACGGCTACCCCATCACGCCCGCGAGCGAGATCGCCCACGCGGCGGCGCTGCACTTCCCCGCACTCGGCGGCGTGTTCATCCAGGCCGAGAGCGAGGTCTCCGCCATCAACATGGTGTACGGCACCGCGGGCATGGGCATCCGCACCATGACCGCCTCGTCGAGCCCCGGCTTCAGCCTCAAGCAGGAGGGCCTGAGCTACTGCGCCGGCGCCGAGCTGCCCTGCGTCGTGGTGAACATCGTGCGCGGCGGCCCGGGCCTCGGGAACATCGCCCCCGAGCAGGCCGACTACTTCCAGATCACCAAGGGCGGCGGCCACGGCAACTACCGGCTCATCACCCTGGCGCCCAACGGCGCGCAGGAGATGTGCGACCTGACCATGAAGGCCTTCGACCTCGCCGACAAGTACCGCAACCCCGCCTGCATCATGGCCGACGGCATCACCGGCCAGATGATGGAGGTCGTCGAGATCCCCAGGGCGAAGGCCGCCGCGTTCGACCACTCGTCGTGGGCGGTGGACGGCACGCCGGCCACCAGCAGGAACCTGGTGAGCTCGATCGTGCTCGAGCCCGACCTGCTCGAGCAGCACAACCTCAAGCTCGACGCCAAGTACAAGCGCATCGAGGCCGACGAGGTGCTGTTCGAGGAGTACCGCACCGACGACGCCGAGCTGGTCGTGGTCGCCTACGGCGTGGTCAGCCGCATCGTCTACTCGACCATCGACCAGGCCCGCAGGGAGGGCCTGAAGGTCGGCCTGCTGCGGCCCATCACGCTGTGGCCGTTCCCGACCGCGGCCATCCGCGGCCTGGCCGCGCGCGTCGGCGCCTTCCTGGCGGTCGAGCTGTCCACCGGCCAGATGGTCGAGGACGTCCGCCTGGCGGTCGAGGGCCGGGCGCCGGTGCACTTCTACGGCCGCTGCGGCGGCATGGTCATGGGCGGAGCCGAGCTGCTCGCCGAGTACAAGCGCATCCTGGCCGGAGGTGAGCGGTCGTGAAGGTCTTCGAGAAGTCCCCGTCGTTCTACCAGGTCTTCGAGCGCAAGAGCGGGCCGGCCAAGGAGGCCACCCACTACTGTCCCGGCTGCGGCCACGGCAACATCCACAAGATGATCGCCGAGGCCCTGGAGGACCTGGAGGTCACCGACCGCACCGTGTTCGTGTCGCCGGTCGGCTGCTCGGTGTTCGGCTACTACTACTTCGACTGCGGCAACTTCCAGGCCGCCCACGGGCGCGCGCCCGCCGTCGCCACCGGCGTCAAGCGGGCCAACCCGAACTCGATCGTCATCTCGTACCAGGGCGACGGCGACCTGGCCGCCATCGGCACGGCCGAGACCATCCACGCGGCCAACCGCGGCGAGAACATCACGGTGTTCTTCGTGAACAACGCCATCTACGGC
>DAOPJF010000512.1:0-2258 GCA_035399525.1 Candidatus Krumholzibacteriia bacterium
ATGAACACCCAGACCAGGCCCAGGGTCTTGAGGATCAACCCGCCCCAGTCGTAGGCGAAGTACACGCCCAGCGAGATGAGGATGCCGAAGATGGCCCCGAACACGCCGCGCTCGCGGACGTGGAACCAGGCCGCGTTGACTTTGACGATGGCCACCGCGCCGAAGCTCTGGAAGTACATGTTCACCGCATAGAGCACGGCGAACGTGGACACGAAGTGGGCCGCGAAGAACTCCGAGCCCGGGCCCTGGGTCTTGAGCGACCAGGAGATCAGGCCCATCGCCACGTTGGCCACCGCGGCGCCGAGGGCGCCGGCCAGGATCGAGAAGCGCCCGCCGAGCCGGTCGGTCAGGGGCCCGTTCACCAGGAAGGCGAAACCGTAAACGATGGTCCCCACGCCGAAGATGTCGGCGAACGCGGCATTGCCCATGAGCGACCCGCCGTGCAGCCCCGGCAGCGTCTCGAACGCGGCCTTGCTGACCGTCAGGTTGTAGCGGCCCATGTAGAGGAAGGCGTAGGTCAGGCCGAGCGGCAGCCAGTTCCAGCGCCTGCGCTTCTCGAACGCCGCGCTGTGGCCGAGATCGATCTTCGGCAGCCGCGAATGCACCATGGCTACGGCGCCCAGGAGGATGACGATCGGGAGCAGTTCCTTGATCCAGGCAATCATGGGTCCACCTACCGTTGGCCGCTCGCCGGGCGAGCGGGTTCCTCGATGTGAGCGATCAGGGCACGATACCGCCCCGGGCCCGCGCGGGCCAATCCGAATCTGCCGCGGTCAGCCCTTGCGCCGGATCACCACCAGCGTGATGTCGTCCGATTGCTCGACGCCCGCGGTGTGCCGGGCGACGGCCGCCAGCAGGGCCTCCTTGATGCCCACGGCCGGCAGGTGGGCGTGGCGGCGCACCACGTCCACCAGTTCATCGTCGCCGAACATGGCCGACGGGTCGTCGGGCTCGGCCGAGGGGCCGGCCGCCTCGGTGATGCCGTCGGTGTAGAGCACGACCACGTCGCCGGGGCCGAGCAGCGTCTCCTGCTGGGCATAGGGCTGGTCCGGCAGCATGCCGATCAGCAGACCGCCCTCGCCCAGCGTTTCGACGGCGCCGTCCGCCCGCACCACCACCGGCGGGTTGTGGCCGGCGTTGGTGCTGGTCAGAAGACCCGTGCGGGTGTCGAGCTCGGCGTAGAAGAAGGTGGCGAACATGTGCGGGTCGGTCGACGCGGTCAGCTGGTCGTTGACCCGCGACACGACGTGCGCCACGCCGTCGCGGCGCATGGCCTGCCCGTGCAGGCTGGCCTGCAGGTTGGCCATCAGCAGGGCGGCGGGCATGCCCTTGCCCGAGACGTCGGCGATGGCCAGGCCCACGCGGTCGTCGGCCTGGATGATGAAGTCGAAGTAGTCGCCGCCGATCTCGCGGCTGGGCAGGCTGCAGCCGGTGATCTCGAAGCCCGGCAGCTCGGGCTCGCCGTGGGGCAGCAGGCGGTCCTGGATCTCGCGCGCGGTCTGCACCTCGCGCGTCAGCCGCTCGCGGGCCAGGGCGTCCTCGCGGCCCTTCTTCACGGCGCGGATCATCTCGTTGAAGTTGGCGGCCAGGTCGCCGAACTCGTCCTCGTTGGGCACCTCGATGACCGTTTCGAGGTCGCCGCCGGCCACGGCCTTCGCGCCGCGCCCCAGGGTGCGCACCGCGGCGATGATGCCCTCGGTGATGCGCACGCCGAAGAACAGGGCGAAGATCTCGATCACCAGGAACAGGAACGCCACCGCGCCCATGGCCGCGACCGCGGCCACGTTCAGGTTGTTCTCGCCCTCGAGGAACTCGCTGCGCAGGTCGATCCAGCCCGTGCGCACCGACAGCAGCAGCGACGCCTCGTCGACGTTGCCGCCCCGCCAGCGGTGGATGTCGACCAGCGCGCCGCCGAAGTAGCGCCACTCCTCCCAGAAGGCCGGATCCGCCGACACGTCGCGGTACACGGCCTTGCGCCCGGCGAAGACGCGGCCGTCCAGGGGCATCTGGTCGCCCAGCTGGATGGATCCGTCGCCCCGCCCCGGACCCACGGGCGCCAGCTTCACGCCCGCGTGCATCTGGCGCGACAGGGCCAGCCAGGCCGTGGTGTCCGGCGGTGCGGCCCGCAGGTCCTCGCCACGCCCCTGGGGCAGCCGCGCAGCGGCGCCGGGCACCCAGTCCGGGGCCGCGACCGCGACGGCGCCCGGTGCGCCCGCGCGGCCGCCGGGCCAGGCGAAGGTGGTGTCGAACAACGCCGG
>DAOPJF010000513.1:0-2257 GCA_035399525.1 Candidatus Krumholzibacteriia bacterium
TGATGGTGATGCCCATGCCTGGAAGGCCGAGCCCACCGCCTGCACCATGTCCGCGAAGTACTGGACCATCTGCAGCCTCTCTTTATGCTCAGGCGCCGGCCGCGCCGCTGACCATCATCCAGATGCCCGCGCCGACCGTGCAGGCCAGGGCCAGCGGGATCATGACCTTCCAGCACAGGTGCATCAGCTGGTCGACGCGCACGCGCGGGAGCGTCCAGCGCACCCACATGTTCAGGAAGACCATCAGGACGCCCTTGATGACGAACGTCAGGGCCGCGGGCAGGAAATCCAGCCCGGGGATCGGCGACCACCAGCCGCCCAGGAACAGCATCACCGCGATCATCGACACCAGGAACAGGTTGGCGTACTCCGCGAGGAAGAAGAACGCGAAGCGCATGCCCGTGTACTCGGTGTGGTAGCCGGCGACCAGCTCCGACTCCGTCTCCGGCATGTCGAAGGGGCCGCGGTTCGTCTCGGCGATCGAGGCGATGAAGTACAGGAAGAAGGACACGAACAGGAACGGGTTGCGGAACACGAACCAGTTCCAGATGCCGCCCTGCTGGGCGATGACGATGTCCTGCGTGTTCAGCGAGCCGGTGTACATGACGACCGGGATGGCCGCCAGGGCCAGCGGGATCTCGTAGCTGACCATCTGCGCCGCGCCGCGGGCGGCGCCGTACAGCGCCCACTTGTTGTTCGAGGCCCAGCCCGCCATCAGGATGCCGATGACGACCATGCTGCTGACGGCGAAGATGTAGAACAGGCCCAGGTCCAGGTCCGCCGCGACGAAGCCCGGCGCCCAGGGGATCGCCGCCCAGGCCAGCAGCGAACCCAGCAGCACCAGGATCGGCGCGAACTGGAACAGGCCCTTGTCCGCCTCGGCGGGGATGATGTCCTCCTTGCCGAGGATCTTCAGCATGTCCGCCACGGCCTGCGCCCAGCCCTGCCAGCGGCCGGTGCGCATGGGGCCCCAGCGGCTCTGCAGGAAGGCGGCGACCTTGCGCTCCATCCAGGTGAAGACGATGGCGCACAGGGCCATGACCGTGAACATCAGGGTCGCCATGATGGCGGCGACGGTGATGTGGGCCGCGGTCGCGCCCATGCCCGCCTTGTCCATGAAGAAGGCGTAGATGGCTTCCATCAGCGGTCGATCTCCCCGAGTACGATGTCCAGCGAACCGACGGTGGCGACGAGGTCGGACACCATCTGGCCCACGCCGATCTTCTCGATGACCTGCAGGTTGCAGAAGGAGCAGGACCGCACCTTGTTGCGGAACGGCTTCTGCCCGCCGTCGGAGACGAGGTAGTGGCCGAGCTCGCCCTTGGCGGTCTCGGTGCGGGTGAAGGCCGCCCCCGCGGGGACGCGGACGGGCTTCTTCAGCTCGATGCTCTGGTACGGGCCCTCGGGCATCTGCTCGATGGCCTGGCGGATCAGCCGGCAGCTCTACCCGATCTCGCGCACGCGGACGATGTAGCGGTCCCAGCAGTCGCCCACGGTGCCCATCTCGCCCGTGCCCACGGGCACCTCGAAGTCGAACTTCGGGTAGGCGCCGTAGGGCTCGTCCTTGCGGCAGTCCCACTTCACGCCCGAGCCGCGCAGCACCGGCCCGGTGCAGCCGTAGGCGAAGGCGTCCGCCTGCGAGAGCACGCCCACGTCGGCCGTGCGCTCGATGAAGATCTTGTTGTAGCTCAGCAGGGTGTTGTAGTCGGGCAGCTTCTTGTTCTCCATCATGGTGACGAAGTCGAGCACGTCCGACGCCCAGTTGTCCGTCGGCATGTCGTAGCGCACGCCGCCGGGCACCATGTAGTTGTAGAGCATGCGGCCGCCGGCGATCCGCTCGAGCAGGTTGAGGATCTCCTCGCGCTCGCGGAACATGTACAGCAGCGGCGTCCAGGCGCCCATGTCCAGGCCGAAGGTGGCCAGGGCGATCAGGTGGCTGGCGATGCGCGACAGCTCGGCCGTGACCACGCGCAGGTGCTCGGCGCGCATCGGGACCTCGATCTGGCCCAGCTTCTCGACCGCCGTCACGTAGGTGTGGTTGCAGGTCATGGGCGCCAGGTAGTCGAAGCGGTCGGTGTAGACCACCCACTGCTTGTAGTCGACGCCCTCGGCGATCTTCTCGGCGCAGCGGTGCAGGTAGCCCAGCACCGGCGTGACCTTGTAGACGATCTCACCGTCGGTGTGCAGCAGCAGGCGCAGCACGCCGTGCGTCGCCGGGTGCTGCGGGCCCATGTTGAGCTCGAGCAGCTCGCTCTTG
>DAOPJF010000514.1:0-2257 GCA_035399525.1 Candidatus Krumholzibacteriia bacterium
AGGGCGCCGCCGTGCACGTGGCCGATGATCCAGTCCGTGTAGTGGCCCAGGGCGTTGACGCTCTTGATCGACAGCAGCGGACCCTCGAACGTCGACATGCCGTAGAAGGTCACCGCGACCACGAAGAACTTGATGATCGGGTCGGTGCGCAGCTTGTCCCAGGCGCCGCGCAGGGTCAGCAGGCCGTTGAGCATGCCGCCCCAGCTCGGGGCCCACAGCATGACCGAGAAGATCATGCCCAGGGTCTGCGCCCAGTCGGGCAGGGCCGTGTACAGCAGGTGGTGCGGGCCGGCCCAGATGTAGATGAAGATCAGCGACCAGAAGTGCACCACCGACAGGCGGTACGAGTACACCGGGCGCTCGGCGGCCTTGGGCATGAAGTAGTACATCAGGCCGAGGATGGGCGTCGTGAGGAAGAACGCCACCGCGTTGTGGCCGTACCACCACTGCACCAGCGCGTCCTGGACGCCGCCGTAGATCGAGTACGAGTGCAGCGGGCCGGTGGGCAGCTGCAGGTTGTTCACGATGTACAGCACGGCGATGGTCACGATCGTGGCGATGTAGAACCAGATCGCCACGTACATGTTCTTCTCGTTGCGCTTGGCGATCGTCCAGAAGAAGTTCACCGCGAAGATCACCCAGACCACCACGACCATCAGGTCGATGGGCCAGATCAGCTCGGCGTATTCCTTGCCCTGGGTCAGGCCCAGGGGCAGGGTCACCGCCGCCGCCACGATGATCAGCTGGTAGAGCCAGAAGTGGGCCCAGCTCAGCATGTCGTTGGCCAGCCGCGTCTTCAGCAGCCGCTGCGTCGAGTAGTAGATGCCCGCGAACATGCCGTTGCCGACGAAGGCGAAGATCGCCGCGTTCGTATGCAGCGGACGCAGCCTGCCGAAGCTCAGCCACTCGACGCCGAGGTTCGCCTGCCAGAACGACAGCTGGGCGGCGATGATCACGCCGACCAGGAACCCGACCACGCCCCACAGCACCGTCACGCCGGTGAAGGCGCGCACGATGCCGTCGTCGTAGGTGACCGACTTCATCTGGGTGTTCGTTGCTTCCATGAGGAGCCCTTCCTCCCTCTCTAGCTCTCTAGAACGATCGATGCGACCAGACCTCGACGCCGACCGGATCAGCCCTCCTCGGGAACCTCTCCGCCCGACGCCTCCCGCGAATTAGAGTCCATCTTGTCCAATTTGTCATCACCCATTCCGTCATCATCTTCCAGGGGAAGAAGCGACAGCCGTTCCCCGTGCTCGAAGTCCCCGTCCACCAGGCGGGAGAAGAAGAACACGAGCCCCGCGATCACCAGCGTCAGGCTGATGAAGACGAGGGCGATGATGATGTCCATGCCAGCCTCCGGCCCGACAGCCGCACCGCGGTCAGGGTGACCACGAAGACCGAGCTGAGGGGCATGATGACCGCCGCCACGACCGGGGTGACCACCCCCGCCAGGCACAGCGCCACGGCGAACACGTTGTACAGCACGGCGATAGCCAGGTTGTCCCGCACCACGCGCCGCAGGTGCCGGGCCGCCAGCAGCGAACGGCCGATGGCCGCGATGCCGTCGCCCAGGAAGTAGAAGTCGGCCTTGCCGGGCAGCACCGGGCGGTCGACCGCCGGGGTGGCCGCGCACAGGGCCGCCTCGAAGCTGGGGCTGTCGTTCAGGCCGTCGCCCACCATCAGGGTGTCCCGCCGGTCGACCGCGCGCACACGGCCCGCCTTCGCTTCGGGCGTCAGCCCGCCCAGGGCTCGCTCGCCCGGCAGGCCCAGGGCCCCGGCGGCCGCGTCGACCTTGTCCTGGGCGTCGCCGCTCAGCAGCCAGACGTCGTAGCCGTCGCGCACCAGGGCCGCCACCTCGCCGGCGGCGTCGGCCTTGAAGTGCTCGCGCAGGGCGAAGGCGGCCTCGACATGGCCGTCCCGGCCCAGCACCGTCTCGCCGACGGGGGCCTCGGCGCTGGCGAAGGCGGCGAACGCCGCCCGGCCCAGGCGCCAGGTCCCGTCCGGCAGCACCAGCTCCAGGCCGGCGCCCGCGGTCTCGGTCAGGTCCTCGGCGGCCGCCCCGGTCACCGGACGCTCGTCGCCGGCCGGCACGCCGCGCAGGGCGGCGGCCAGGGCCGTGCTCACCGGGTGGTTGCTGCGCGCGGTCATGTGCCGCAGCACGGCGCGGGTGCGGGGATCGAGCGCCGCCAGCTGCCCGTGCCCGCCAGGGGCCAGCACCAGCTGTCCCAGGGTCAGGGTGCCGGTCTTGTCCAGC
>DAOPJF010000515.1:0-2251 GCA_035399525.1 Candidatus Krumholzibacteriia bacterium
TGCCTGGTGAACGAGCTCATCCTGGACAAGCACGGCAAGAAGATGTCCAAGAGCGTCGGCAACACCGTCGACCCCATGGACATCATGCGCACCGAGGGCGCCGACCCGCTGCGCTGGTACATGGTCACCTGCAGCCCGGTCTGGACGCCGACGCGCTTCGACCGCGAGGGCGTGAAGGAGGCGCAGCGCAAGCTCATCGGCACGCTCGAGAACACCTACGCCTTCTTCGCCCTGTACGCGAACCTCGACGGCTGGAAGCCCGACCCGTCGGCGCCCGCGGCCTTCGACCAGCTCGACCGCTGGGTCCTGAGCCGCCTGCACAGCGTCACGCGCTCGGTCACGGCCGACCTCGAGGCCCTGAACCTGACCCGCGCCGCCAAGACCCTCGACGCCTTCGTCCAGGACGACCTGAGCAACTGGTACGTGCGCCTGAGCCGCCGCCGCTTCTGGAAGGGCGAGGCCACGCCCGACAAGCACGCGGCCTTCACCACGCTGCTCGCCGTGCTCGAGGCCACGCTGCGTTTGCTGGCGCCGTTCGTGCCGTTCACCGCCGAGGAGATCTACCGCGCCCTGGCCGCCGGCGGCGCCGCCGACGTGTCGGTGCACCTGCAGGACTTCCCCGTGGCCGACCCCGCGCGCATCGACGCGGCGCTCGAGCGGGCCATGGCGGTCGCGCAGGACGTGGTGGGCCTGGGCCGCAGCCTGCGCCAGGACGCCGCCCTCAAGACGCGCCAGCCCCTGGCCCGGCTGGTGGTGCACGCCGACGACGACCGGGGCGCCCTGCTGCTGGGCGACCCGCTGCTGGCGGGCTACGTGGCCGGCGAGCTGAACGTCAAGCAGGTGGGGGCCCTGGACGACCCGCGCGAGGTGGCGGTGCTGTCGGCCAAGGCCAACTTCCGCGCCCTGGGCCCGCGGTTCGGCAAGGCGGCGCCGCGCGCCGCGGCCCGCATCACGGCCATGACCGCCGACGAGATCATGCGCCTGCGCACCGACGGCCGCATCACCCTCGAGGTGGACGGCGCGCCGCACGAGCTGGGCTTCGAGGAGATCCAGGTGGCCGAGGAGGGCATCGCCCCCTGGGTGGCCGCCGGCGCCCAGGGCCTGACCGTGGCCCTGGACACCACGCTGACCGACGCGCTCCGGGCCGAGGGCCTGGCCCGCGAGATCATCAACAAGGTGCAGAACCTGCGGAAGAAGAGCGGCCTCGAGGTTTCGGACCGGATCGCTCTGCATGTCGGCGGCCCGGACGAGGTCCTGGCGGCCGTGGCCGACCACGCCGGGCGCATCGCCGGCGAGACCCTCGCCGACGGCGTTGCCGCCACGGGGGATTTACCTTATAAAGAGGCATTCGTGATCGACGGCCTGGAGATCACCATCGCCCTGGATCGGGCCTGATCGGGCTGCCGGGAGGAACCATGCGCAAGACCGAATTGCAGAGATTCCGCAAGCTGCTGCTGGAGGAGAAGGAGCGCGTCATGCGCTCGCTGGCCCAGCACGAGAAGATCATCAAGCATACCGATGACCAGTCGGGCATCGAGATGGGAAAGGCGCATTCGAACCACATGGCCGACCAGGGGTCGGACGAGGCCCAGTACGAGGCCACCATCAAGTTCGCCAACACCGAGGGCCGCTACCTTTACAACATCGAGGAAGCGCTCTCGCGCATCGAGGACGGCAGCTACGGCAAGTGCCAGGACTGCGGCAAGGCCATCGCGCTGCCCCGCCTGAAGCGCCTGCCCTACACGCGGCTGTGCATCGAGTGCAAGGAGAAGGAAGAGGCGGCTGACGTCTGATGCCTTCGATCCTCCGCCAGCCCTGGCTTTGGGCGCCCCTCGTCCTGGTCGTCGACTTCCTCTCCAAGCGCCTCGTCCTGGAGAACGTGGACGCGCTGCGGGGCCGGATCCGCGTGATCGGCGACTTCGCCCGCTTCATCTACGTGCGCAACCCCGGCTCGGCCATGGGCCTGTTCCCCGTCGGGCGCTGGGCCCTGGTGGGGGTCAGCCTCGGCGCCACCGTCTTCATCGCCTGGCTCTACCGCACCACGCCCCCCGAGCTGCGCGTCCGCCGCGCGGCCCTGGCCGCCATCCTCGGCGGCGCGGTGGGCAACCTGGTCGACCGCATCTTCTACGGAGGCCTGGTGGTCGACTTCATCGACCTGGGCATCGGCACGCACCGCTTCTACACCTTCAACGTGGCGGACATCGGTGTCAGCGTGGGCGGGGCGGTGCTGTTCCTGTGCCTGCTGCTGGAC
>DAOPJF010000516.1:0-2245 GCA_035399525.1 Candidatus Krumholzibacteriia bacterium
CTGGTGCCGCAGGCGGTCCTCGGCGCCGCCCAGAGGCCGCAGGGCCTCGCGGGCCAGGCGCTCGCGCTGGCGCAGCAGCGAGCGGTCGGCGCGCTCCAGCAGCGCCAGGCCGCGCGCCGGCACCACCAGGGCCAACCGGTCGGTGCGCTGGCGGCCGCCGGCCACGCCGCGGGCCGCCGCCGCACCCAGGCGCACCCCGCGCCCGGCCAGGCGATGGCGGGCCACGGCCAGGCTGCGCCCGACGGTCTGCTGCAGGCGTCCGCCCTGCCGCTGCACCCGGACGCGCGCCGTCAGCACGCGGCGCTCGGCCAGGGCCTTCAGGCGCGAGGCCATGTCCAGGCGGCGGGCGGCATCCTCGAGCCGCTCGCCGACGGCACCGAGCAGCCGGGCCTCGGCGTCGTCGACCCGGGCCGCGGCCCGGTCGATGCGGTCGACCAGGTACTCGGCGGCCGCCGTCGGCGTCTTGCAGGCGTGGTGGGCCACCAGGTCGGCGATGCTGCGGTCGATCTCGTGGCCGATGGCCGTCACCACTGGCACTGGGCAGCGGGCCACCGCGACGGCTAGGTCGCGCTGGTCGAACCACGACAGGTCGGCCCGCGAGCCGCCGCCGCGGGTGATGACGATGACGTCGACGCCGGCCTGCGCGAGCCGGTGCAACCCGGCGATGACCTCGGCCTGCACGCGCTCGCCCTGCATCTTCGCCGGGGCGGCCACGACGCGGAACGCCCAGCCCGAGTGGACGAGGCCCGTCAGGAAGTCCTGCTCGGCCGCGCTGCCCGGCGAGGTGATCAGGCCCACCGTCAGGGGCAGCTCGGCCAGCGCGAGGGCACCGTTGGTCTCGAGCAGGCCCTGCTCCTGCAGGAACGCCAGCGTGGCCCGCCGGGCGGCCTCGAGCCTGCCGAGGCTGAAGGTCTTGTCCACGCCCACGATCTTCAGGCTGAGCTTGCCGAACTTGGCGTAGTAGTCGACGCGGACCTCGAAGCAGACCTCGAGCTTGTCCGCGAGCTGCAGGTCCGGGTCGGTGCCGTCGAGGTAGCGGCCCAGGCCATAGCGGTCACGGTCCCAGCCCATGAGCGAGACGGGCACCTGGTACTCGGCGGCGCCGGTGGCGCCGGTCTCGTGCAGCTCGAAGTAGACGTGCTGGCGGCGCGCGGCATCGTAGGGAAGGCGCTGGATCTCGCCGCGCACCCACAGGGTGCCGGGGAACGAAGCGGCCAGCGCATCGCTGACGCGCTGGTTCACCTGCCTGACGGTGAGGATCTGCCTGTCTTCGTAAGCCACTAGACGACAACCTTTTCCCAGTCGCCCTTGACGAACAGCGCGACCATGCCCACCGCGTACAGCGTGAACCAGGTGAGCATGGCCCACCAGGCGCCGAGCAGCCCTCCGCCCAGCACGATGCCGAACAGCCAGGCCAACGGCGGCAGCAGGCCGAACCCCGTCACCAGGTCGACGATCATCACCACGCGCGTGGCGCCGGCGCCGCGCAGGGCGCCGGCCAGCGTCAAGCCCACCGCGTCGATGACCTGCACCAGGCCCATCACCCTGAGGATGGGCCGCCCCGCGGCGATGACCTCGGGGCTGTCGCTGAAGGCGCGCATCAAGAGGCCGGGCACGAGCAGGAACGCGACGCCGAAGGCGCCCATCAGCAGCATCGACAGGCCCACGCCGCCCCAGGCGGCGCGCCGGGCGCCGCGCGGATCGTGGCGGCCCAGGCTCTGCCCCACCAGCGTCTGCACCGCCGCCCCCACGCCCACGCCGGGCATGAAGCTGAGCGCCGCGATGCGCATGACCACGTTGCCGGCGGCCACGGCCACCACCGAGATGTGGCCGAGGATCCAGTAGAAGAGCAGGAACGCCAGCACGATGCCGAAGGTCTGCGCCGCCGGCGGCCAGCCCAGGGCCAGGAAAGGCCGCACGAGCTTCGGCTGCAGGTTCGAGCGGCACACCAGCCGAAAGCGCCGCCGCACCGGCCCGTGCAGGGCCACCGCGAGGATGGCGCCCGCCGCGAGCACGCTGCTGATCGTGCTGGCCAGGGCCGCGCCGCCCACGCCCAGGGCCGGGGCGCCCAGGTGGCCGAAGATGAACACCCAGTTCAGCCCGACGTTCGCCAGGTTCATGCCGATGCCCGTGAGCATGCCCACGCGCGTCCAGCCCACGCCGTCGAACATGGCCTTCAGCTGGAAGTACAGCAGCAGCGGCAGCATGCCCGCGTAGCGCCAGCGCAGGTACGCCTCGCCGAAGG
>DAOPJF010000517.1:0-2239 GCA_035399525.1 Candidatus Krumholzibacteriia bacterium
TCCACCGCCTCGGAGACCTTCGACTTGCGCCGCAGGCCCGCCGTGTCGATCAGGCGGATGGTCTTGCCGTGCCACTGCAGGTCGGTGTGGATGGAGTCGCGGGTGGTGCCGGGGATGTCGCTGACCAGGGCATCGGCGCGGCCGGTCAGGATGTTCAGCAGCGACGACTTGCCCACGTTGGGGCGGCCGAGGATGGCCACCTTGCAGTCGCAGGGCGCCTCGTGCTCGAAGGCGGGGAAGCCCTGCACCACCTCGTCCAGCAGGTCGCCCACGCCCTGGCCGTGCAGGGCGCTGATGCCGTGGGGATCGCCCAGGCCCAGGGAGTAGAACTCGTGCAGCTGGGCGCGGTCGCTGTCCTTCTCGACCTTGTTGACCGCCAGCACCACCGGCTTGCCCGCCTTGCGCAGGTCGCGGGCGATGGCCTCGTCCCAGGCCATGGGCCCCACCTTGGCGTCGACCAGGAACAGCACCACGTCGGCGTCGGCGATGGCGTGGCGCGCGATCTCGGTGACCACGGCGTCGAACTCGCTGACCGTCTCGCCGAAGGGGATGATGCCGCCGGTGTCCAGCAGGATGAACGGATGGCCCGCCCAGTCGGTGGTCTCGGTGACCCGGTCGCGGGTGACGCCCGGGGTCTCGTGCACGACCGAGCGCCGCTCGCCGAGGATGCGGTTGAACAGGGTCGACTTGCCCACGTTGGGGCGCCCGATGATGGCCACGGTACGCAGGGACACGGTCTCACCGGCCGCGTCGGGCGGCACGTCCAGGGAATTGCCAAGGCGCAGGATACGGGCCGAAACTAGCCCAGCCGGACCCAGAAATCAACAAAGCCGTCCTCCTCGCCGACGACGACCTCGTGGGGCGAGCCGGCGGCGATCTCCTCGAGGGTCAGCCCGTCGAGGGTCAAGAGGTCGGCGTTGAAGACCCGGGGCGACAGCACCACGGTGCGGGCCGGGACCGCCGGCAGGTCCAGCAGGGCCCGCCGCAGGTCCTCGCCCGACAGCAGGCCGGCCACGGTCACGGTGTGGCCGTAGAAGCGGTTCTCGACCCCCACCACCTCGACCGGCGGGGCCCCGGCGGCCTCGAGCACCGGGGTGAACTCGCGCCGCCAGGCCCGGGCAGCCAACTCGCCGGTCAGCACGGTCAGGGGCCGCACCGGCGGGGCGCCGTCCTCGGCGGCCCACTGCAGCTCCTCCTGCCAGGTGTCGCGCAGCCGGGGCGTCAGGCCGATGGCGTTGTCCACCTGCCAGAAGCCGTCGTAGGTGCCGGTCGGCGGGAACGGGGTGCCGGCCAGCAGGTGGAACTCGTCGCTGAGGTAGACGAACGAGTAGCCCAGGCGCGCCCGGGCCTCCCCTTGCCAGGCGGCCACCTGGGCGATGGCCCGCTCGGCGTCGGGGCGGGTGACCGGGGCCAGCTCGGTCAGGCCCTTGCGGTGGGCGCTCAGCCCCACCGGCACGATGGCCAGGGAGCGCACCCCGCCCTGGGCCTGCGGCAGGGGCGCCGGGGCGAGGTCGGGGTCGTCGTCGTCGTCGCCGGCCCGCTCGTACCCGAAGCCGCGGTCGGTGACAGCGGTGAAGGGCTGGTCGTCGCCCTCCTGGGGCACCCCCAGCTCGAGCAGGTCGCGGAAGGTCTGCTCGAGGATGGCGCCGTCGTTCCAGCCCGGGCACAGCACCACCTGGGTGTGGATCTCGATGCCGGCATCGGCCAGGTCGCGCAGGATGGCCACCACGTCCATCTGCCGCTTGATGCCCAGCATGCGCGCGCGCACCTCGACGTCGGTGGCGTGCACCGACACGTACAGCGGCGACATGCGCTGCTGCTTGATGCGCTCGAGCCCCTTCTTCCCCAGGCTGGTCAGGGTGATGTAGTTGCCGTAGAGGAAGCTGAACCGGTAGTCCTCATCCTTCACGTAAATGGAGTCGCGCATGCCCTCGGGGTTCTGGTCGATGAAGCAGAACACGCAGTCGCAGGCGCACGTCTTGAACTCCATGGGCGCGAAGCAGGCGGTGACGCTGTCGATGTCGGCCGGGTCGATGCGCAGCCGCGCGGTGTCGCCGTCGGCCCGCAGCACGGTCAGCTCGAGGCGCCGGTCCTCGGGGGTGTAGTAGTACAGGTCGAGGATGTCCTCGACGGGCCGCCCGTCCAGGTGGGTGACATGGTCGCCCTCGCGCCAGGTGTGCAGGCGGTCCAGGGGCGCCGGGAAGGGTCGGATCAGCGCGATCATGGCCCCCAGTCAAAC
>DAOPJF010000518.1:0-2234 GCA_035399525.1 Candidatus Krumholzibacteriia bacterium
GGTGATCTTCGAGGAGTTCAAGGGCACCGGCAACATGGAGCTGGTCCTGGACCGCAAGATCGCCGACCGCCGCGTGTACCCGGCCATCGACATCTTCAAGTCGGGCACCCGCAAGGAGGACCTGCTGATCCAGCAGAAGGACCTCAACAAGATCTGGGTGCTGCGCAAGTACCTGAGCGACTACAACCCGATCGAGGCCATGGAATTCCTCATCGACAAGCTCAGCAAGACCAAGGACAACGAGCAGTTCCTGGGGGCCATGAACGCCTAGGTTGTTGTCTAGTAATCGGTTGAGCGGCCGTCGGCCTTCGGGTGGGCGGCCGCGGCCGTCCCGGACCCGTGCGGGGCGGACGTGTTCCGGATCAAAAATGTCCTTGCGCGGCGGGGGCCCCCGTATTTCCTTTCCTGTCCTTGGCCCGGATGGAACAGGACAGGACACGAAAAGGCAGCGGAGCGATGAAAGAGAAGATCCACCCCAAGTATGTCGCCTGCGAGATCACCTGCCTGTGCGGCAACGTGATCCACACCCGGTCGACCAAGGACAAGATCGCGGTCGAAATCTGCTCGGCCTGCCACCCGTACTTCACGGGCCAGCAGAAGATCGTCGACACCGCCGGCCGCATCGAGCGCTTCCGCAAGCGCTACGAGGGCTCGGGCTACAACAAGAAGTAGTCCGCACGCCCGGTCGCGACGTCCCCGGCCCGTCCGGGAACCCAGACTGCTCGAAGGTGCCGGGGTTGACCATCCCGGCGCTTTCCTTTATCTAGCCCGCACCCCGCCGTCGGGCGGGCACCGAACCCGAGCCGCGCAGGTGACGCATGACCGACCGCCAGGACCAGTTCAGGACGATCCCCTCGGCGCGGGCCTGCCCCGACCAGGTGGGGGTCGACGACGCCCGCTCGATGGACCTGGCCGTGGGCGGCCAGGCGCTGATCGAGGGCGTCATGATGCGCAGCCCCAGGTACCTGGCGATGGCCGTGCGCACGCCGGACAAGCGCATCGTCATCCGCAAGAAGACCTTCAAGAGCGTGGTGCGGTCGCTGCCGTTCCTGAACATCCCGGTGCTGCGCGGCGGCGTGCACCTGATCGAGACCATGGGCCTGGGCATCGACGCCCTGATGTTCTCGGCCGACCAGGCCGTCAGCGAGGACCGCGTCGAGGGCAAGAAGTCGTCGAAGCGCGACACGGCGCTGATGTGGCTGACGGTGGGCTTCTCGTTCGTGCTCAGCCTGGGGCTGTTCTTCTACCTGCCCATCATCCTGACCGACCTGGTGGTGCCCAAGGAGCACGGCAGCCTGGCCTGGAACGCCGTCGACGGCCTGATCCGCGTGGTGCTGTTCGTGGCCTACCTGTGGGGCGTGAGCAAGCTGCCGGACATGGGCCGCGTGTTCCAGTACCACGGCGCCGAGCACAAGTCGATCCACGCCTTCGAGAACGGCAGCAGCCTGGACGCCGCGGGCGGCCGTCCCTGGACGACCCTGCACCCGCGCTGCGGCACCAGCTTCCTGTTCTTCGTGATGCTCATCTCGATCATCGTCTTCTCGTTCCTGGGCCGGCCCGAGACCATCGGCGACCGGCTGCAGCGCCTGGCCTTCGTGCCCGTGATCGGCGGCCTGGCCTACGAGGCCATCAAGCTGAGCGGGAAGTTCGGGCGCGCGTGGTTCGTCAAGCCCGCCATCTGGCCCGGCCTGATGCTGCAGAAGATCACCACCAGCGAGCCCGACGACGACCAGCTTTCGGTGGCCATGGCCGCCCTGCGCGCCGTGCTGACCCCCGAGGCCGACGACTTCCGCGAGCGCGTCTATTACGATCTGCCCGACGTCGCGGCGTCGGGCGGGACCCCGGCCGCCGAAGGAGGCGTGTCGTGAAGGAGAACCTGCTGGCCCTGCGCGAGGCGTACGGCCGGCTGGGCGACGAGCTGTCGTCGCCCGCCGCGCTGAACGACCAGGAGAACTACCGGAAGCTGACCCGCGAGCACGCGCGCGTGGGCAAGCAGCTGAAGGTGGCCGAGAAGTGGTTCCACCTCAGCGAGCAGGTGGACAACAACCGGGCGCTGCTGAAGACCGAGAAGGATCCGGACGTCCTGGAGATGATCCGCGACGACCTCGCGGGCCTCGAGCCGAAGCTCGAGGAGGCCGAGGCCGCCTTCGAGGAGGCGCTGCTGCCCCACGATCCGAACGACGACCGCGACGCCATCCTCGAGATCCGCGCCGGCACCGGCGGCGACGAGGCGG
>DAOPJF010000519.1:0-2209 GCA_035399525.1 Candidatus Krumholzibacteriia bacterium
GCGCACGCCGGGGAAGCAGGCCAGGCACCAGCGCATCTCCAGCTCGTAGGCGATGACGATGGCCACCAGGGCCTCGCGGGCCGACGCCCCCACCGCCTCGGCGGGCGACAGCGCGCCGAAGATGATGTCCGACGGGTGGCTGGGATCCTGCTCCCAGTAGATGTCGTTGTAGTCGAGCGCGCGCACCAGCAGGCTGTTCATGAGCGCCGCGTTGGCCGCATTGGTGCGCAGCCCGCTGCCGATGAGCGTGCTCTCGGGCGTGCCGCCCTGGCGCGCGACGAAGCGGTACATGGCGGCCATGTCCTCGTTGCGCACGGCGGCCAGCGCGCAGCCCACCGAGTCCAGCAGGAAGCGCTTGGCCTCCTTCACGGCCACCGCGGGGATGTCCTCGTAGCGCAGGCCGAGGGTGAAGTCGGCCATCGTCCCGGTGATGCTCATCGCGTCGCTCCTTGGGATCCTCGGTTCGCGTCGTTCCTCCGGCGGGGTGCTCCGGCGCCCCGCACAGCGCCCAATCTAGCCTGCCGCCCGACCGGAAACAACCCGGTGGACGGCGCTGAAGTCCCGGTCCCCCAGCCCCCGGTCCAGGGCCTCGACGAACAGGGCGTCGGCGGCCGCGGCCGTGGGCAGCCGCTGCCCCACCGCCTCGCCCAGGGCGCGGGCCAGGCGCAGGTCCTTGCGCATGTGCTTGAGCGGGAAGGCCGGTTCGTCGCGGCCGGCGGCCATCAACGGACCCTTGAGGGCGAACATCGGGTTGGCCACGGCGCCGGCGGCCAGCACCTCCTGCAGCTGCGCCGCATCCAGGCCCGCGCGGTCCGCCAGGGCCAGGCCCTCGCTGAAGGCGGTCATCATGCCGCCCATGACCATGTTCACCACCAGCTTCATGCGGGCGCCGGCGCCGGCCTCGCCCAGGAACAGGCGCAGCTTGCCCACGGCGTCCAGCGCCGGTCCGGCCTGGTCGTACAGGTCACGGTCGCCCGCCGCGAGGATCACCAGCGTGCCCTGCTCGGCCGGACCCTTGCTGCCGGACACGGGCGCCTCGAGGAAGCGGCCGCCCGCCGCGGCGACCTCCGCGGCCAGCGCCGCGCTGGTGCCGGGGTCGACCGTCGAGAAGTCGACGTAGCCCGCGCCCGGACGCAGTCCGGCCAGCGCGCCGTCGGCGCCCCGGGCCACCGCCAGCGCGGCCGCCGGGTCGGACACCATCACGAACACCAGGTCGGCCCCGGCCGCGGCCTCGCGCGCGGTCGGGGCCGCGGCGGCGCCCGCATCCACCAGCGGCGCGGTCTTCGCAGGGTCGCGGTTCCAGACCGTCAGCGGGAAGCCGGCCTTCAGCAGGTTCAGGGCCATGGGCCGGCCCATGATGCCCAGGCCCAGGAACGCGCAGCGCGTCATCGCACAACTCCTTGGTGGCGGGGGGAAACGGAGCCGCTCCGGGGCCGGTGGGCGCCGGAGCGGCTCGCGTGCAGCGGCGGACGAACGCCGGCCGTCCTAGGCGAACAGGCCGTTGAAGTTGCGCCGCGGGCGGCCCTTCCAGCTGCCGCGGTGCCAGGCATCGCTCATCAGCAGCGGGAAGGTGGTCGTGGCCTCGCCGAACACCATCTGCTCCCAGGTGGTGTCGACCTTGCCCCACGAGCAGGCCTCTTGCAGGGTCGAGCCCGACAGGGCGCCGTCGCGCTCGTCGGCCACCGTCAGCTGGATGGCGTAGCGGTGCATGGGCCGGTCCTCGCCCAGGATCTCGGTGGCCACCACCACGTCCTGGGTGAAGTTCTTCGGCACGCCGCCGCCGAGCATCAGGATGCCCGTCTCGGCGTTCTTCAGCTTGATCTGCGTGAGCTCCCTGAAGTCGGCCACCGAGTCGATGGTCATGGCCTTCTTCGCGTGCCACTGGTGGTGCACCAGGCCGAAGCCCGCCGAGCAGTCGCTGAACGCCGGGCAGAAGATGGGCACGCCCGCCTTGTAGGCCGCGTGCACGATCGACCGGTCGCTCTTGAGGCCCTTCTTGTCGATGTAGCGGCCCATCTCGATGATGAACTCGCGCGACGAGTACGCGCGGGGCTCGAGGCCGTTGGCGATCTCGGCGATGGTCATGTCGCAGACCCGCAGCTCGTCCTCGTCGATCAGCGTGTCGTAGATGCGGTCGATGGCCAGCTCGCGCAGCTGGTTGTCGTCCAGCTCGGGGCTGCCCTTGTAGTGGCGGAAGCCCAGGGCCTCG
>DAOPJF010000520.1:0-2170 GCA_035399525.1 Candidatus Krumholzibacteriia bacterium
GCTGTCGTTGTCGCCGTAGTCGTAGCCGGTCACCAGGCGCAGATCGGGGTGCGCCGTGTCCACGCCGCTGTCGATGATGGCGATGACCACCGACGCCGAGCCGTAGACCTGCGAGGCATCCCACGCCGAAGGCGCGTTGGCGTCGAAGCCCGGCGTGCCGACGGTCGTCGACAGGGTGTGGTCGTAGGTGCCGCCCCAATCCAGGCCGGGCAGCTGCGCGGTGTTGTTGTGGCCCCAGTTGTTGGCGTAGTAGGGGTCGTTGGTCGCGGCCGCGGGGAAGGCGCGCCAGTCGGGCGTTGCCGTCTCGACGGCCGGATCCTGGGCCAGGCGCCGGCACATGGCCGGGATGTCGCCGCCCTTGGCCGCCTCCAGCGCGAACCAGCGGTCCGTGCCCAGGCGCTCGGCCTCGCGGCTGTCCAGCGGCCGCACGAACGGACGCTCGATGCGGTCGACGCCGAACTCGGCGGCCAGCGCGTCCACGCCGGCCAGGCCGGTGCGGGCCCCGGGCATGACCGCGCCCTTGTTGGCATGGCGGTCGAGGGTCGAGGCCAGCATGGCCTCGGGGGTGAACTTCACGAGGATGCGGGTGGGATGGTACGGCAGTTCGTACGTGCCCTGCGTCACGTACCCTTCCTGCACGGGGGCGAACTCGACGGGCTTGTCGGCGGCGGCGGCGAGGCCGGCGGCGAACATGAGCAGCAGCAGCACGGCTGCGTGGCGGATGATGGATCGAGTCATGACTCCTCCTGGACCGGTTGTGTCCTTACTTACTGGTGAGGTAGGCGAGATTAAGGACAGGGCTCCACGGGGAACCCACGGTGGTGGGGGGCTGGCTCCCGGCCTCCTTTCACTGGGTCGATGCTGGCAAAGGCGGAGAAGCGGGATCGATCCGGCGGCGCGCGGGGGGCGAGGTGGGGTGGTGCGCTGGCGCCGCGGACTCCCCTCAGGTGGAACGAGGCTACCGTCCCGCCGCGAAGCTCTGCAACTGCAAAATTGTCAAGATGTTGTGACATTCGTGGGATCAGCCCGGAACGGCCGTTTGCCGCCGCCTGGCGCGGGGCTTATGATGCGCCCATGAACATCCTGCACCTGAAATCCGGCCGCGAGCGCTCTGCCGAGCGCCGGCACCCCTGGATCTTCTCCGGCGCCGTCCGCGCCGTGGACGGCGCTCCCGCCCCCGGCGAGACCGTCGTGGTGATGACGTCGCGGGGCGACGCCCTGGGCCGTGCCGCCTGGAGCCCCAACTCGCAGATCCAGGCCCGCTTCTGGACCTTCGACCCCCACGAGGAGGTCGACGCCGACTTCTTCCGCGAGCGCCTGGCCGACGCGGTGGCCGCCCGTGCCGCCATGGGGCTCGCGGTGCGCGGCGAGGGCGCCTGCCGGGTGGTGCACGGCGAGTCGGACGGCCTGCCCGGCCTGGTGGTCGACCGCTACGGCGACGTGCTGGTCGCCCAGTTCCTGACCGCGGGCACCGAGCGCTGGAAGGCGGTCATCGCCGACGCGCTGGTGGCGGTCACCGGCCTGGGCTCGGTCTACGAGCGATCGGACGCCGACGTGCGCGCTCTGGAGGGCCTGCAGCCGGTGGCCGGCCCCTTGAGGGGAGATGCGCCGGGCGAGCTCGTCATCGTCGAGCACGGCCTGAGGTTCCACCTCGACCCGGTGGGCGGTCACAAGACCGGCTTCTACCTCGACCAGCGCGACAACCGGGCCCGGCTGCGCACCCTGGCCGCCGGGCGCGACGTGCTGGACTGCTTCAGCTTCAGCGGCGGCTTCGCCCTGAATGCGCTGGCCGGCGGGGCGCGGTCGGTGCTGGCCCTCGATTCGTCCGCCGACGCCCTGGCCCTGGCCCGCCGCAACGCCCAGGCCAACGACCTGGACGACGGCCGCTTCGAGACCCTCGAGGCCGACGCCTTCACCCAGCTGCGCCGTTTCCGCGACAGCCGGCGCAGCTTCGACCTGATCGTGCTCGATCCGCCCAAGTTCGCGCCCACGGCCTCGCGGGTCGAGAAGGCCACCCGGGCCTACAAGGACATCAACCTGTTGGCGTTCAAACTGTTGCGGCCTGGTGGGCTGTTGCTGACCTACTCGTGCTCCGGCTGTGTCGACGCCGGGCTGTTCCAGAAGATCGTGGCCTCGGCGGCCCTGGACGCGGGGGTCGACGCGGCCATCC
>DAOPJF010000521.1:0-2154 GCA_035399525.1 Candidatus Krumholzibacteriia bacterium
GTGAAGGCCTTGGTCGAGGCGACGCCGATCTCGGGGCCGGCATGGATGTACACGCCGCCCTCGCTCTCGCGCGCGATGGTCGAGCCCACCACGTTGGTGATGCCCAGCACCTTCGCGCCCTTGCGCTTGGCCTCGCGCATGGCCTCGAGGGTGTCGATGGTCTCGCCGCTCTGCGAGATCACCAGGCAGAGCGTGCCCGGCTCGATGATGGGGCTGCGGTAGCGGAACTCGCTGGCGTACTCCACCTCGACCGGGATGTGGGCGTACTCCTCGAGCATGTACTCGCCCACCAGGCCCGCGTGGAACGAGGTGCCGCAGGCCAGGATGATGATGCGCCGGATGTTGCGCAGCTCGAAGTCGGTCAGCTGGATGCCGCCCAGCTTCACGTCGCCCGCCTCGACCAGCGTGCGCCCGCGGAACGAGTCGCGGATGGTGCGCGGCTGCTCGAAGATCTCCTTGAGCATGAAGTGGTCGTAGCCGCCCTTCTGGATCTGGCTGAGGTCCCAGGTGATCTCCTGGATCTCCTTGGTGATCTCCTCGTTGTTGATGTTCATCGTCGCGATGCCCGAGGGCCGCAGCGTGACCATCTCGCCGTCGTCCAGGTAGATGACCTGCCGCGTGTGCTCGAGGATGGCCGCCACGTCGCTGGCCAGGTAGTTCACGCCCTCGCCGATGCCCACGACCAGCGGGCTGCCCTTGCGCGCGCCCACGATCAGGTCGGGATGGTCGACGTGCGTGACGGCGATGCCGAAGGCGCCCTCGACCACGGCCAGCGCGCGCTGCACCGCCTCGACCAGGTCGCCGGTGTACAGGTCGTCGATCAGGTGGGCCAGCACCTCGGTGTCGGTCTCGCTCTTGAAGACGCGGCCCTTCTTGCCCAGCTGCACCTTCAGCGCGCTGTGGTTCTCGATGATGCCGTTGTGCACCACGGCCACCTTGCCCGCCAGGTGCGGGTGGGCGTTGACCTGGTTGGGCGCGCCGTGGGTGGCCCAGCGCGTGTGGGCGATGCCGCAGGTGCCCGACAGGTCCTCGCCGTCGAGGCGGGCCTCCAGGTTGCGGATCTTGCCCTCCTCCTTGAAGATCAGCTGGGAACCCGGCCGGCAGATGGCCAGGCCGGCGCTGTCATAGCCCCGGTACTCGAGCCGCTTGAGTCCCTCGAGCAGCACGGTGGCCGCCTTGGCCGACCCGGTGACGCCGACGATTCCGCACATGAGCACTGGTCCCTTCCGCCGGCGCCGTCCCCCGACGGCGCCTGCGCGTTCGCACGGGCCAGGCGCCCCGTTCCGCCCGGAACCGGGGCAACCGACCCGCAACTTCAAGCCAAGATGGCCCTTACCTTCGCAATAAGTTCGTCCGCGGCCGCCTCGTCTTTAGCCTCGGCGATGATCCGCACCACCGGCTCGGTGTTCGAGGCCCGGACGTGCACCCAGCCGCCGGCGTCCAGCCACTTCAGGCCGTCGCGGCGGTCGATCTCGCCGGGCCCCAGCGCGGCCACCAGGGCCTCGGGGCTGGGCAGGGTCTCGGCGTCGATCTTGGCCTTGACCATGACCACCGGCGGCAGCGCGCCCGCCAGCTCGGCCAGCGATCCGCCGCTCTCGGCCAGGGCCTGCAGGATCATGACGATGCCCACCAGGGCGTCGCGCCCCGCGTGCACCGTCGGGTAGATGACCCCGCCGTTGCCTTCGCCGCCCAGCACGCAGCCCTCGCCCAGGATGGCCTCGACCACGTTGGCCTCGCCCACGGGCGTGCGCGCCACCTGGCAGCCGTGCTTCGCGGCCACCTTCTCGATCAGCCCGGTGGTCGACAGGTTCACGGCCATGCGCCCGGGGGTCTTGCCCAGCAGGAAGTCGGCGGCCAGGGCCAGCGTCATCTCCTCGGACAGCGCCGTGCCCGTGCCGTCGACCAGGGCCAGGCGGTCGACGTCCGGGTCGACGGCGAAGCCCAGGTCGGCGCCCACCCGCGCGACGGTGGCCGACAGCTCGGCCAGGTGCGACGGCGTGGGCTCGGGGTCGTGGGGGAAGTTGCCCGACAGGCCGCAGTACAGCGGCGTGCAGCGCACGCCCAGGGCCTCGAGCAGCCGGGGCACGATGGCGCCGCCGGCGCCCTCGACAGCATCGACCACCGCGTGCAGCCCGCGGGCGGCGATGGCGTCGG
>DAOPJF010000522.1:0-2142 GCA_035399525.1 Candidatus Krumholzibacteriia bacterium
GGTGGACCGGCCCAACGCGCGGCCGCACGAGGTGCTGGACGAGGTCTTCAACCTGTTCCTGGAGCTGGGCGCGAGCGACGAGCAGCTGGACTTCCGCGGCGTGTACGCCAGCGGGCGCGACGGCTGGGCCATCGGCGAGCTGGACGACGAGCGCGTGGACCTCTCGCCGCTGATGGACATGATCGTCGCCCACGTGCCGGCGCCGAAGCACCTGGAGGGCCCGCTGCAGATGCTGGTGGCGGCCATGGACCACAGCGACTACGTGGGCCGCATCGCCGTCGGGCGCATCGTGCGCGGCAGCATCCGGGCCAAGCAGCCGGTGGTGCTGCTCAAGCGCGACGGCAGCGAGGTCAAGACCCAGGCGCGCCGCCTGTACGTCTTCGACAACCTGGGCAAGACCGAGACCGACGACGTGCACTGCGGCGACATCTGCGCGGTGGTGGGTCTGGACGGCCCGGACATCGGCGACACCATCGCCGATCCCGAGCATCCCGAGCCGCTGCCCCTGATCGCGGTGGACGACCCGACGCTGACCATGAGCTTCATGCCCAACGACTCGCCGGGCTACGGGCAGGAGGGCAAGTACGTCACCAGCCGGCAGGTGCGCGAGCGCCTGTACCGCGAGGCCGAGCGCGACGTGGCGCTGCGCGTCGAGGACACGGCCAAGGCCGACACGTTCAAGGTGTCCGGCCGCGGCATCCTGCACCTGTCCATCCTGATGGAGAACATGCGGCGCGAGGGTTTCGAGTTCATGGTGGGCCAGCCGCAGGTCATCTACAAGGAGATCGGCGGGCGCAAGGCCGAGCCGGTGGAGATCCTGTCGGTGGACGTGCCGGCCGAGTTCGCGGGCACGGTGATCGAGTACGCGGCGACGCGGCGCGGCGAGATGGTCTCGATGGAGCACCGCGACACGCGCACGCACCTGACGTTCCACATCCCCAGCCGCGGGCTGATCGGCTTCCGCAGCCGCATGCTGCGCGCCACGGGCGGCGAGATCGTCATGCACCACCGCTTCCACCAGTACGAGTACTTCAAGGGCTCGATCCCCGAGCGCACCACCGGCAGCATCATCTCGATGCACCCGGGCAAGGCCGTGGCCTTCGCGCTGGACGCGCTGCAGGACCGCGGCGTGTTCTTCGTCGAGCCGGGCGACAACCTGTACACCGGCCAGGTCATCGGCGAGGCCAGCAAGGACGAGGAGATCCTCGTCAACGCCCAGAAGGCCAAGCAGCTGACGAACATGCGCGCCAGCGGCAGCGACCGGAAGATGAAGATCGCCCCGCCGGTGAAGATGAGCCTCGAGGAGGCGCTCGAGTACCTGAACCACGACGAGTACGTCGAGTGCACGCCCAAGTCGATCCGGCTGCGCAAGTCGGTGCTGGACGAGAACGAGCGCAAGCGGCTGGCCAAGCGCGCGCGCCTGTCCGACGGCGAAGAGGAATAGGAGGCCGCCATGGTGCTGCTGGAATTCTCCCTGTACCCCACCGACAAGGGCGAGAGCGTCAGCGACTACGTGAAGCGCAACCTCGAGATCATCGACGACAGCGGGCTGCCCTACCGCCTCGGCCCCATGGGCACGACCCTCGAGGGCGAGTGGGACGAGGTGATGGCCGTGGTCACCCGCTGCTACGAGGCCATGGCCGCCGACTGCGGCCGCATCGCCTGCCAGATCAAGATCGACGCGCGCCGGGGGCCGGGGGGCCGCCTCGACGGCAAGGTCGCCACGCTGAAGGCCAAGACCGGCCGGGACCTGCGGACGTGACGGTGCGGCGGCCGGTCGTGCTGTTCGCCGCGGCGCTGCTCGTGGCCGCGGTCCACGTGTCCTGGTCGGCGGGCGTGCTGCCCGACCGGGTGGCCAGCCATTTCGACGCCGGGGGCGCGGCCGACGGCTGGAGCTCGCGCGCGGCCTTCCTGCAGGCCTACGTGGGCATCGTCGGCCTGGTCGCCCTGATGATGGCCGGCCTGGCGGTCCTGATGCCGCGGCTGCCGGCGGGCGCCCTCAACGTGCCGGACCGGGAGTACTGGCTGGCGCCCGAGCGGGCGGCCGCGTCCATCCGGCGCGTGGCCGACTGGCTGCTGGAGTTCGGCGCGGCGACCGTGGTGTTCCTGGTGGCGGTCTTCCACCTGTCGGTGCGGGCCAAC
>DAOPJF010000523.1:0-2139 GCA_035399525.1 Candidatus Krumholzibacteriia bacterium
CGGCCTCCCGAGCGGCGGCGGCGGCGGCTCGAGCGGCCCTTGCCGTTGCCCTCGCCCTGGTCGCCCGCCACGCCGGCCAGGCCCTCGCCCAGGCCCTGCACCACCCAGGTGCCGCCGGCGCGCGCGTCGCGCTCGACCTTCAGCAGGCCCAGGTTGCGCGCGTCCTCCAGCAGCTCGCCGAAGTTGCCGTACCCGTAGGCCCGCTCGTTGAAGTCGGGCTGCTTGCGGGTCATCGTGTCCTTGATCAGCGACGAGTACAGCACGCCGCGGCTCTCCTGCAGCAGGCCCTGGGCCGTCTGCACCAGGAAGTCGAACAGCTCGCGCTTGTCCGCCGGCACGTTGCCGACGTTCTTGCTCAGCTGCCCCACCGCCTGCCGGTAGATGTCGTCGTAGAAGATGAACTCGTCGCAGTTGTTGATCAGCAGGTTGCTGCTGCTGTTCTTCACGCCGATCCCGATCACGCGCTTGTCGTTCTCGCGCAGCTTCGACACCAGCGGCGAGAAGTCGCTGTCGCCCGACACGATCACGAACGTGTCGATGTGGTCCTTCGAGTAGCACAAATCCATCGCGTCGACGACCAGGCGGATGTCCGCGCTGTTCTTGCCCGAGATCCGCGGCATGGGGATCTCGATGAGCTCGATGGCCGCCTCGTGCAGGGGCGACATGTGCTCCTTGTAGTAGTGCCAGTCCGCGTAGGCGCGCTTGACGATGATCTTGCCCTTCTCCAGCACGCGCTGCAGCAGGAGCTTGATGTCGAAGCGCTGCCGGGCGTCCCGGGCGCCGAGGGCCACGTTGTCGAAATCGATGAAGAGCGCCAGATTGGGATGCTGGTTCTGGCTCATCCTGGGGGGCCTCCTTGCGGCCGGCGGTGCCGGCACAACCCGTGTTCCTTGCATTTGTCCGGGCCGCGGACAAGGATAAGGCATAACCTGTCCCCCGTACACCCGCAAACGACGACCAGCGAACCGGAGCGATCCATGGCCGAGATCCTGACCGCGACCGAACTGCGCCAGCTCGTGGCGCGGGTCTTCCAGCCCCGCCCCGCCGACCGCGGGCTGGCCATCATCGTCGACGTGCCCGACGACCGCCTGCCCGACAACCCCGACTGGGCCGAGCGCCGCGCCATGGCCGCGGGCTGGGCCCGGGCCCTGGCGGGCGAGGCGGCGGCCCTGGGCCTGGAGCGCGTCACCCTGGCCTGGTACCGCAACGCCGGCGGCAACAACGCCGACCTGCCCGCGACCTGCCACCTCGACGCGGGCGGGCCGGTGCCCGAGCACGCCGACCGCCTGCCGGGCGAAGGCGTGCCGTTTGGGCGCCTGTTCGCCGACCACGGCATCGTCATCGCCCCGACCGAGCTGTCGGCCACCGCGCCGCTGAAGGTCGCCACCCGCGGCGGCGGCTTCCGGGCCGCGACCATGCCCGGGTTCATGCCCGCCATGATCCCGGCCCTGCGCTTGGACTACGGCGAGGTCAGCCGCCGCGTGAACCTGCTGAAACAGCTGCTGGACCAGGCCGAGCGGGCCGAGCTGCGCTTCACCGCCGCCGGCGGGGCCCACGACCTGGTGCTCGACCTGCGCCACCGCGGCGGCCACGCCTCGGGCGGCCTGTTCCCCGACAACGGCGTCGCGGGCAACCTGCCGTCGGGCGAGGCCTACATCGTCCCCTACGAGGGCGAGATCGCCGGCGACCCCAGCGCCTCGGCGGGCACGCTGCCGGTGCAGCTGGACGGCGAGATCGTGCTCTACCGCATCGCGGGCAACAAGGCGGTCGCCGTGCTCAGCGACGGCCCCGTCAGCCGCGCCGAGGCCGCGCGCATCGCCGCCGAGCCCGCCTACGCCAACCTGGCCGAGCTGGGCCTGGGCGTGCTGGGCGACTTCGGCGTCGAGCCCTGCGGCGAGATCCTGCTGGACGAGAAGCTGGGCCTGCACATCGCCTTCGGGCGCAGCGACCACTTCGGCGGCACCGTGGCGCCGGCGCACTTCAGCAGCCCCGACGCGGTCATCCACCTGGACCGCGTGTACATCCGCCAGACGCAGCCCGACGTGAACGTCGACAGCGTGCGCCTGGTGGGTCCGGGACTCGAGAGGGTGGTGATCCGGGACGGCCGGTTCCTGCCGCTCTGAGGATGGACGAACTGCG
>DAOPJF010000524.1:0-2138 GCA_035399525.1 Candidatus Krumholzibacteriia bacterium
GCAGACCCGCTTCCTGCGCGCCCTGGAGACCGGCGAGTTCACGCCCGTGGGCGGGCGCGCGGTGCAGCGCAGCCGCATCCGCCTGGTGGCGGCCACCCACCGCGACCTGGCCGACGACGTGGCCCGCGGCCGCTTCCGGCAGGACCTGTACTACCGCCTGCGGGTGGTGGTCATCAGCACGCCGCCGCTGCGTGACCGGCCCGAGGACATCCCCGTGCTGGCCGCGGCCTTCCTGGCCGACGAGAACGCCCGTCACGGCATGCACGTGCGCGGCCTGACCCGTGCGGCCGAGCAGGCGCTGCTGGACCACGACTGGCCGGGCAACGTGCGCGAACTGCGCAACGTGCTCAGCTCGGTGGTGGTGCTCAAGCAGCGGGGGATGATCGACGTGGCCGACCTTCCGCCGGAGGTGCGCACGGCGGTGCGCGTGCCCTCGCCGTGGCTGCCCATGCCCATCGACCCCGCGGGCCGGGGCGAGCTGGACCTGGGGGTGGTGGCCTCGAGCCTGCTGGAGATCCGCCAGGAGCTGCGGGAGATCAAGGCCATGCTGGCGGCGGGCGAGCGCCCACCCCTGGCCGGCGGCTGGACCGTGGGCGCGGACGGGCGCCTGCGGCCCTCCGGTCCGGTGGTGGAGACCTACGCCGACGAGGCCGGCTACAGCCCCCTGGGCGAGCAGGACCACGGCGACCTGCAGACCGCCGAGCGCAGCCTGATCGAGGCGGCCCTGAAGGCCACCGACGGCAATCGGCGCAGGGCGGCCGACCGCCTGGGCATCAGCGAGAGGACCCTGTACCGGAAGATCCGGTCCTACGGCCTGGCCTAGGCCCCAAACCCTTTGCAGGCGGAGCCAAATGTCCTATACTGAATGCCAGTCCGGAACCGTCACGCACCGTACCCACCCCTGGTCTGCGAGGCTTTCCATGCATCCGATCCGGCACCGTCTGCACCGGAGCCGCGTCGCCCGTCTCGGCGTGTGCTGCGCCGTCCTGCTACTCGCGACGCCTGCCTTCGCCACCAAGTTCGCCGGCGCCTTCATGGAGGACGGCGGCGGGGCCCGCGCCCTGGGCATGGGCGGCGCCTTCACCGCCATGGCCGACGACCCGTCGACCACGTTCTGGAACGCCGCGGGTTTGGCGAGCCTGTCGGACCGCGAGCTGCTGATCATGCACGCCGAGCGCTTCGGCGACCTCATCGACCGCGACTTCGCGGCCTATGCCCAGCCCGTGAACTGGAACATCCTCGGCGGCGAGGGCTCGGGCATCGGCGTGACCGTCATCCGCCTGGGCGTGGACGACATCCCGTTCACCGACCACCTGCGCGACCAGCTCGACACCAACCATGACGGCGTGGTGGACGACGACGAGCTGCGCGGCCTGCTGGACCTGCAGGACCAGATCAAGTACAAGAGCGACCAGGAATTCGCGCTGATGTTCTCGTACGGCGAACGCCTGGGCGCGTGGCAGGTGGGCGGATCGCTGAAGTTCATCCGGCAGAGCGTGGGCAGCTACTCGAGCTTCGGCATCGGCGCCGACCTGGCCGCCCTGCGACCGCGCGTCTGGCGCAACCTGGACTTCGGCCTGAAGCTGCAGGACATCACCACGACCTACCTGTCGTGGAGCACCGGCACCAACGAGCTGATCACCCCCGCGGTGGTGCCGGGCCTGGCCTGGAACCAGCCGCTGCCCGACTGGGATATGCGCCTGAGCCTCGCCGGCTCGGTCGAGACCCGCGTGGACGACCGCGGCGACGCCGACCAGTACGACGCCGGCGACTTCTCGTTCAACACGCACCTGGGCCTGGAGGTGGCCTTCGGCGAGAAGGTCTTCCTGCGGGGAGGCTTCAACAGCGGCTGGGATGCGCGCAACATGACGGCGGGCGCCGGCTTCCGGGTCAACCCGCTGACCATCGACTACGCGTACGCCGGCGACGTGCTGGACATCGACGAGGTCACGCACCGCATCAGCCTGTCGGTTCGCTTCTAGTCCATCGCCCCTTCTGGACCCGGGGTCCGGCTTGACCTGAGCGTCGAGCCGGACCCTTCGCGCTGTGACCAGGACGGCGACGCGGATCAGGGATTCCCGCCTCGCCAGCTAAGATATTTCCTTATGCCGGGCAGCAACTTGCCGATGGGACGTGGG
>DAOPJF010000525.1:0-2134 GCA_035399525.1 Candidatus Krumholzibacteriia bacterium
CGCGCGCACCGAGGCCGGCGCCGCCTTCGGCAACGACGGCGTGTACATCGAGAAGTACCTGGTCAACCCGCGGCACGTCGAGATCCAGCTGGTGGGCGACCAGCACGGCCGCATCCTGCACTTCGGCGAGCGCGACTGCTCGGTGCAGCGGCGCCACCAGAAGCTCATCGAGGAGGCCCCGTCGCCGGCGGTCAACCCCGAACTGCGGGCCCGCATGGGCGCGGCCGCGGTGGCCCTGGCCGAGCGCGTGGGCTACCACTCGGCGGGAACGGTCGAGTTCCTGCTGGACGAGGACGGCGCGTTCTACTTCATGGAGATGAACACCCGGCTCCAGGTCGAGCACCCGGTCACCGAGCTGGTCACCGGCCACGACCTGGTGAAGTGGATGATCCGCATCGCCGCCGGCGAGCCCTTCGACTTCACCCAGGACGACATCAAGGTCAAGGGCCACGCCATCGAGTGCCGCATCAACGCCGAGAACCCCGAGCGCGACTTCATGCCGTGCCCGGGCCGCGTCTTCTACTACCACGCGCCCGGGGGACCGGGCGTGCGCGTGGACACCCACGTCTACTCCGATTACCTGGTGCCGCCGTACTACGACTCGCTGCTGGCCAAGGTGATCGTCCATGGCAAGGATCGCACGGAAGCTGTCGCACGGATGCGACGGGCCCTCGCCGAATGCGTGTTCGAGGGCCTGCCCACCAGTACGCCGTTCCACCTCGAGGTTCTGCGCAACCCCGTGTTCCTCGAGGGCAAGGCCACGACGCGCTTCCTGGAAGAGCAGAGTTCCCACCTGCAGGAGGGCTTGCGTGTCCGGGCGAAGACGGAAGAAGGCTAGGTCCGGCGGACAGGGTCCCTGGTACGAATCGGGATGGCTCAGCGGCCTGCTGCTGGTGGCGGTGGGCGCGTACTTCGCGCTGTCCCTGACCGGCGGCTCGGGCCACTGGTGGCGGGTGCTCGAGGGCGGCTCGTCGGCGCCCTGGTCGGCCCCGGGCAATCCCGGCGGACCGGTGGGCGCGGCGGTGGCCTTCGGGCTGCGCCTGATCCTGGGCGGCGTGTGGTGCTGGGCCATGCCCGCGTTCCTGGTGGCCTTCGGCCTGGGCTTCATCGCCGGCCGGCCCCGCTTCCCGGCGCCCTGGCTGCTGCGCGCGCTGCCGCTGTGGCTGGTGACGGCTTCCTTCCTGGCGCAGCCGGGCTTCCTGGCCCATCCCAACGGCCTGATCCTGGGCGGCGCGGTCGGCTACTGGCTGGCCGTCGGCTTCCAGCACCTGGTGGGGACCGGCGGCATGCGCCTGTTCCTGGGCGTGTTCATGCTCGTGGCCGTGATCGTGGTGCTGCGCCCGTGGCTGGGCTGGCTGCCGGGGGTGCTCGAGCGGCTGGGCGAGGCCATGGGCCCGGTGGGCCCGGCGATCGGCCGCATCCTGGCCTGGCCGGTGCGGCGCCTGGGCGCGGCGCTGGCCGCCCTGTGGCAGGCGCTCGTCGGGCTGGCGTCCTGGCGTCCCGCACCGCGCGCCGAGCGGGACGAGGACGAGCGCGATGACGCGGACGACGATGGCGACCTGCGCGACGAGGCGGCCGTGCCCGCCGCCGTGCGGCGCCGCGAGCGCGTGGTGCACCAGGAACCGGCGAACGACACGCCGGCGCCCGCACCCGCGGTCGACCCGGTGGAGATCCACGAGCTGCCCGGCGCCGCCGGCGCGTTCCACGGCGACGAGGAGCTGCCCGACGACGACGAGGCCCCGCGCACGGCGCCGCGGCGCAAGGTGCGCAAGGCCGCCGGCCCGGTGGTCCTGCCCACCCTCGAGCTGCTGACGCCGGCGGGCCCCGAGGGCCAGCCGGTGGCGCCCGCCGAGCTGGACATGGCGGCCGACCTGCTCGAGTCGACGCTGCGCTCGTTCGGTGTCGAGGGCGAGGTCAAGGACGTGCGCCCAGGCCCGGTGGTGACCACCTTCGAATACCAGCCGGGCCCGGGCATCCGCGTCAGCCAGATCGTGCAGCGCACCGACGACCTGGCGCTGGCCATGCGCGCCCGCTCCATCCGCATGGAGGCGCCCATTCCCGGCAAGGCCGCCGTCGGCATCGAGATCCCCAACCCCAAGGCCCGCATGGTGCGCCTGCGCGAGGTGCTCGAGCT
>DAOPJF010000526.1:0-2128 GCA_035399525.1 Candidatus Krumholzibacteriia bacterium
TGCAGGAAGCGGTGGTCCAGGAACGCGTGCAGCACGTCGCTCATGCGTGGTGACCTTCCTCGCTGCAGCGGTGGTCGTGGCGCACCAGGCGCACGTCGCTGCCGTACAGGTCGGCGATGACCTGGCCGGTGACGGCGCTGGTCGGGTGCACGACCACGTCGCGCCCCACGCAGACCACGCTCTTGACGAAGGCGCTGACGAAGCCCAGGTCGTGCGAGACCATGACGATGGTCAGCCGCCGGTTCAGGTCCTGCAGCAGGCGGTAGAAGCCCTCCTCGACGTGGGCGTCCAGGCCCGCGGTGGGCTCGTCCAGCAGCAGCAGGTCGGGCCCGCCGGCAAGGGCGCGCGCGATGAGCACGCGCTGCTTCTGGCCGCCCGAGAGGGCCGCGAAGTGGCGCGGCGCCAGGTCGGCCAGGCCCACCTCGGCCAGGGCCGCCAGGGCCGCCTCGCGGTCGGCGGCGCGCCAGGGGCCGGGGCCCGGCGTGCGGCCGAGCCGGCCCATCAGCGCCACGTCCAGGGCCGAGACCGGGAACATGGGATCGAGCCGGGGATGCTGCGGCACGTAGCCGACGCGCCGCCGGGCGCGGCCCGCGGGTTGGCCGAACACGGCGACCTCGCCGCGGTCGGGCTTGAGCAGGCCCAGGGCCAGCTTCAGCAGCGTCGTCTTGCCGCTGCCGTTGGGGCCGACCACGCTGACGAAGTCGCCCTCGGGGATGGCCAGGCTCACGCCGCGCAGCACGGGGTCGGGGCCGTAGGAGAAGTCGAGCCCGGTGAAGGTGACGGCGTCGCTCACCGCGGATCCTTTCCGGCGGGCGCGTCGCCCAGCGCGGCCGCCAGGGCCGCGGCGATGCGCAGGTAGTTGGCGTCCCAGTCCGGGGCCAGGGGGTCGAGCACGATCACCGGCACGCCCAGCGAGGCGGCCACCGCGTCGGCGGCCCGCCGGGACATCTGCGGCTGAACCACCACCGCGCGCACGCCGCGCTGCCGCGCCTGGTCGGTGATCTCGGCCATGCGGCGCGGCCCGGGCTCGCGGCCCTCGTCCTCGATGGCCAGCTGCACCAGCCCGTAGCGCGCGGCGAAGTGGCCGAAGGCGGGGTGGAACACCAGGAACGCCCGGCCCCGGCACCCGGCCAGCAGGGCGGCCGCGGCGCTGTCGACCTCGGCGATGCGGGCCTCGGTGCGGGCGCGGCCGGCGGCGACGTCCGCGTGCGACGGGCCCAGGACCCGGGCCAGGGTGTCGGCAATGGCCGACGCGCCGGCGGGCGAAAGCCAGGTGTGGGGATCGTCGGCCAGGTCGTCGCCGTGCCCATCGCCGTGGTCGTGGTCGTGGCCCGCGGGTGGCAGCGGACCGGCCACGCGGATGCCGCCGGCCATGGCGGCCACGCGGCGCCGGAGGCCCCGCTCGAACCCGACGCCGGCGCACAGGAACAGGTCGGCCTCGGCCAGCCGGGCCACGGCCTGCGGGGTGGGTTCCCAGGTGTGGGGCGAGTCGCCCGCCTTCAGCAGCGACGCCACCTCGACGCCCGCGCCGCCGACGTGCCCGGCGAACCAGGCCAGGGGCGGAATGCTGACCACCACCCGCACCGGCGCCGCGGCGGCGACGGCCGGCAGGCACAGCAGCAGCGCCAGGGCGGCGCCGGCGAGGCTGGGAACGCGGGTGGCCATGGGAACATCCTTTCGGGACGCCCCATGATAAGGCGCGCCGGGCGGCGTGCAAGGGCGGATCGGGGGCCGGCGGGCCGCGAGGGGCCGGACCCGGCGTTGATTCCGCCGGGAGGTTGGCTTAGCTTGGCGTGGTGCACGCGACTGTACCGGCCCCGCCGGGGGGCCGTCATCCCAGGCCAAGGAGACCGCCATGCCCCTGATCCCGATGCGCGTCCTGCTGGACCACGCCGCCGAGCACGACTACGGCGTGGGCGCCTTCAACGTGAACAACATGGAGCAGATCCAGGCCATCATGCAGGCGGCCGAGGAGACCAACTCGCCGGTCATCGTCCAGGCCAGCCGCGGCGCGCGCTCCTACAGCCAGGACAACTACCTGCGCCACCTGATGCTGGCGGCGGCCGAGCTGCACCCGCGCATCCCCATCGCGATGCACCAGGACCACGGCAACAGCCCGGCCACGTGC
>DAOPJF010000527.1:0-2124 GCA_035399525.1 Candidatus Krumholzibacteriia bacterium
GGTCGAACGCCTCGCGGCGGCCGACGAAGTACTCGGCCAGCTGGGCCTGCAGGTCGGCGAAGGCCGCCGGGTCCTCGGATGCGTCGCCCTCGCCGGCGGCCCGGGCCGCGGCGTGGGCCCGGGTGTGGTACTCCCAGGCCCTGGGCAGGAAGTCCAGGCGCAGCAGGCCGTGCGGACCGGCCACGGCCAGCAGGGGATCGAGCGCGGTGCGCAAGAGGGCGTAACGGATCACGGTGACGCCTCCGGGTTTCGACGTTATGATCCTAGCAGATCGGCCGCCGGGGGGAAAGCGCCGCGGGACCGCAACCCGCGGCCGGGCTTGGCGTAACCGGTCCGGGACGGCGCCGCTGGGGAGCCGTGGGCCTGAACGGGAGGATCGACGTGAGGATGCTGCGTGCAACCGCGGCGCTCGCGCTGCTGCTGGCGGCGGGCGCCGCGTCGGCGGCGGACGAGCTGCCGCGCCTGGAGTTCGAGAAGTACACCCTGCCCAACGGCCTGGACGTGATCCTGCACGAGGACCACACCATCCCCATGGTGGCGGTGAACGTGTGGTACCACGTGGGCTCCAAGAACGAGAAGCCCGGCCGCACCGGCTTCGCCCACCTGTTCGAGCACATGATGTTCCAGGGCTCGGCCAACCACGACACCGACTACTTCCTGCCGCTGCAGAAGGTGGGCGGCCAGGTCAACGGCTCGACCAACAAGGACCGGACCAACTACTGGGAGAACGTGCCGGCGGACCAGGTCGAGCTGGCGCTCTGGCTCGAGGCCGACCGCATGGGCGGGCTGGTGGCGGCCATGACCCAGGAGAAGCTCGACAACCAGCGCGACGTGGTGAAGAACGAGAAGCGGCAGGGCGAGAACCAGCCCTACGCCAAGGCCGACGAGCTGATGCTGCCGCTGCTGTACCCGGCCGGGCATCCCTACGCCCACACGGTCATCGGCAGCATGGACGACCTGTCCGCCGCCTCGGTCGAGGACGTGTCGGAGTTCTTCAACCTGTACTACGCCCCCAACAACGCCAGCCTGTGCGTGGCCGGCGACTTCGACCCGGCGGCCGTGAAGGCCATGATCGAGAAGTACTTCGCCACCATCGCGCCGGGGCGCCCGGTGGACCGCATCGAGCGCTGGCTGCCGGTGCTGGACGGCGAGCGGCGCGCCGTGGCCGAGGACGCGGTCGAGCTGCCCCGCCTGACCATGGCCTGGCACTCGCCCGCCTGGTACCAGCCGGGCGACGCCGAGCTGGACCTGCTGGGCGACATCCTGGCCAGCGGCAAGACCTCGCGGCTGTACAAGGCGCTGGTCTACGACCGCCAGATCGCCCAGGACGTGCGCGCCAGCCAGGAGTCGCGCGAGATGGGAGGCACCTTCACCATCGAGGTCACCGCCGCCCCCGGACACGACCTGCCCGAGGTCGAGGCCGCCGTCGACGCCGAGCTGGCCCGCCTGCTGGACAAGGGCGTCGAGATCGGCGAGGTGGACCTGGCGAAGACGCGCTACGAGGCGTCGTTCGTGCGCGGCCTGCAGCGGGTGGGCGGCTTCGGCGGCAAGGCCGACCGGCTGAACCGCTACAACGTGTTCACGGGCGATCCGGGCTACCTCGAGCGCGACCTCGAGCGCTACCGCAAGGCGACGCCCCGCGAGATCAGCGCCTATGCGCGCCGCTTCCTCGACCCGGGCCGGCGCGCCGTGCTGCACATCGTACCCCAGGGCGGGCTGGCGGCCTCGGACACGCCCGTCGACCGCGCCGTGATGCCCGGTCCGGGCGCCCCCGTCGCCTTCGCGCCGCCCGTGGTCCAGACGGCCACCCTGGCCAACGGCCTGGAGATCTACCTGGTCGAGAAGCACGACCTGCCCCTGGTGGACGTGCGCATCGACGTGCTCAGCGGCTGGTCGGCCGACCCCGCCGGACGGCCCGGCACCGCGGCGCTGACGGCCGACCTGCTGGACGAGGGCGCCGGCAAGCTGGACGCCCTGGCCATCGCGGCGAAGGCCGAGGCCCTGGGCGCGCGGCTGTCCACGCGCAGCTCGTTCGACGGCTCGTCGGCGAGCCTGGACGTGCTCAGGGGCAACCTCGACGCCGGGCTGGACCTGCTGGCGGACGTCGTCATCCGTCCCGCGTTC
>DAOPJF010000528.1:0-2123 GCA_035399525.1 Candidatus Krumholzibacteriia bacterium
CTTTCAGGGCTTCGGCGTTCGAGTGTATATTCACCCCATCACCCGAACGCCGAAGCCCTGAAAGGCCCCGATGACCGCCGACCCCGACACCCACTCCCTCGACGACCTGGTCCGCCTGACCGGGTTCTCGAAGCGCCAGATCCGCTTCTACGTGACGCGGAAGCTGGTGCCGGGTGCGGGCGACCGGGGGCCCAACGCCGTGTACGGCGAGGAGACCCTGCGGCGGCTGAAGATGATCGCGGTGCTGAAGCAGAAGCGCATCGCGCCCACCGGGCGGGCCATGACCCTGGACGAGATCGGGCACGCGCTGGACACGCTGCCCGACTACGGGTTCGACGCCCTCATCAACGGCTGGGGCGACCTGCAGGTGCTGGACACCGACGCCAGGCCCGGCGGGGCGCTGGAAGAGATCGCGATGCCGCTCATGCGCACCATGAGCGTGGCCCGGCCCCGCGAGGCGCTCACCTCATATTGGAAAGCGACCAACCTCGAAGGAGGTGACGAAGAAGACGACCTCATATCCCTCCTCGAACGGCTGCGCACCCTGGCTGCCGGGCTGGTCTCGGACAACCAGCCCCACGCGAAGGCGCCGGGCGCTGCCAGCTGGTCGAGGGTCGATTCCCCCGATCTCGAGATCCATGTCCGCCAGCCGGACTCACCCGCGGCCCGCGCGCGCCTGGACCGGATGGTCCGGCAGCTCGACCGCTTGCTCGACCGGGAGGATTGACCCATGCCGAACCAGCATCGCCTGAACGTCATCGCCAAGCTCGACCGTCGTCTCGTCAGCACGCGCGGCGGCACCCGCCACATCCTGCTGGACCTGGCGGCGCCGAAAGAGCCGCGGCCCGAGGCCGACCAGCGACCGCCCCTGAACCTGGCGCTGGTCATCGACGCGTCCGGCAGCATGGACGGCGGTCCGCTGGACGCGGCCAAGGCCGCAGCGGCCGGGCTCATCGACCAGATGACCGCGCGCGACCGCATCACCCTGGTCACCTTCGCCGACGACATCATCGTGCACGCCGACGCCCTGGCGGCCGACGCCGCCGGGTGCGCGCGGCTGGCGGCCGAGGTGAACGGCCTCGTCACCCGCGGCTGCACCAACCTGGCCGGCGGTTGGCTCGAGGGCGCCGACCGCGTGCGGCGCGCCATGGCCGACCTGGGCGTGGCGCAGAACCGCGTCATCGTCCTGTCGGACGGCCACGCCAACCGCGGCATCTGCGATCCCGAGACCCTGGCGCTGAAGGCCGCGGCGCTGCGCACCGCCGGCGTCTACACCTCGTGCGTGGGCATCGGCGACGGGTACAGCCCGGTGCAGCTCGAGGCCATCGCCGAGCACGGCGGCGGGCGCATGCACGACGCGCCGCTGGGCGAGGACATCATCGCCACGGTGATGGGCGAGTTGGGCGAGATCCTCGGCACCTTCGCCGACAACCTGACCGTCACCGTCGCCCACCCGCGCCTGCTGCCGCTGGCTTTGCTGGGGCCGTACCCGAAGCACGTCGACGACGGGCGGCTGGTGGTGCACGCCGGCACGCTGGTGTCGGGCGCGCGGCGGCGCGTGGTGCTGCAGGCGGTGGTGCCGGCCGGGCAGGTGGGCGACCGGTTCCCCGTGGTGATCGAGGTCACCTGGCGCGACGCCGAGGGCCTGCCCAACGCCGCCAAGCCGGTGCTGGTCGAGCTGGCCCTGGCGCCCGCGGTCGAGGTGGCGGCCGAGCTGCCCGACCTGGACACCTGCCGCACCGTGGCCGAGATGTGGCATCGCCACGTGCTGCACGCCTCGACCCTGCTGAACGCCGAGGGCCGCTGCGACGAGGCGCGCGCGCTGGTCGACGAGCACCTGCCGCGCTTCGCCGACTACTGCCGCGACCTGCCGGGCACCGCGCACCTGGTGCAGGATCTCGAAAGCCACGGGCAGGTGGTGTTCCGGCCGATGGCGCCGGGGCACTCCAAGGGCATCGCCATGTCGGCGTTCATGGACCTCAGGAGCGAGACCGACTATCGCCGCAACCGCCGCGGGCGCTAGCCGGCCCGCGCAGCGACACGCATCGATCGGCCGGGATGTCCACCCGCGCCGGATCGGGGGGAGGAGCGGCCCGCGGTTGTCCGACCGGGGCCGCTTCTCG
>DAOPJF010000529.1:0-2121 GCA_035399525.1 Candidatus Krumholzibacteriia bacterium
CACCGAGGACTTCTCCCGCCTGGCCGGCGTGAGCGTCGACGAGTTCGGCGAGCAGTCGTCGCTGCGCGTGGCGCGCTCGCGGCTGCCCTGGCTCTTCGGCGCGCTGCTGGGCGAGCTGGGTGCGGTCATGGTGCTGCGTCACTTCGGCCGGAGCCTCGAGACCATGGTGGCCCTGGCCTTCTACATCCCGATGATCACGGCGCTGGCGGGCAACGTCGGCATCCAGACCTCGTCCGTCGTCGTGCGCGGCCTGGCCACCGGCGAGGTGGCGCTGTACCGCATCGGCCGGCACCTGCTGCGCGAGATCGCCACGTCGCTGGTCATCGGCCTGACGGTGGCCGCGAGCCTGGTGGGCCTGTCGTACTGGCTCAACGGCGACCTGTACCTGTCGCTGGTGCTGGGCACCGCCATGCTGATGGTCGTGCTCATGGCCTCGATGGTTGGCACGGGCGTGCCGCTGCTGCTGAACCGGCTGGGCATCGACCCTGCGGTGGCGACCGGTCCGTTCATCACCACCAGCAACGACCTGTTCGGCCTGGCCATCTACCTGGGCCTGGCCTCGCTGATGCTGAGCCTGGGGCACGGCGGCACGCCGTGAGCGTGCTGGGGCGGCCCACGGCGGCGTCGGACGCGCTGGTGCTGCGGGCCTGGCCTGCGGCGAGACGAGCGCCGTGGCCTCGCTGCTGACGCGGGACCACGGCTTCGTCAAGGTGCTGGCCAAGGGCGTGCGGGGCGCGCGCTCGAGCCTGCGCCCGCTGGTCGAGCCGGGCCGGCTGATCAACGCCGAGTTCGGGCTCGACCCCGGGCGCGAGCTGCAGTTCCTGCGCGGCGGCAGCGTGCTGCTGGATCCCCTGGCGGGCCGTCCGACCCTCGAGCGCAGCGCCTACCTGCTGGGCGCGCTCGAGCTGGTGGACCGTTGCCGGCCCACGGCCGAAGGGCCCGGGGACGAGGGCGAGGAGCACCTGTTCGGGGTTTGCCAGGATTTCCTGGGGGTGTTATCGTCCCCGACCTGCCGCGGACCCGCCGTGCTGTTCTTCGCCCTGGAGTGGCGCCTGCTCGAAAGGCACGGCACGGCTCCCGAGGTGGAGGCCTGCTCCGACTGCGGCGGCGACGCCGACGATCCGGCCGCCGGCCCGCCCTGGTTCCAGGCGGCCGAGGGCGGCCTGGTCTGCGGCCGCTGCGCCGCCGGCGGCACCGCGGCCGGGGCCCGGCCCCTGGCCCGCGACACCCTGGCGCTGCTGCGGTCCCTGCGCGAGGGCAGCCTCGCCGCGGCGGGGGACGCCGAGCCGGACCCGGGCGTGCGCCGCGACGCCGGCGTGCTGCTGCACCGCTTCCTGGGCTACCACCTGCCCGGCTATCGACTGCCCGCGGCGCTCGAGCTGCTGCGGGCCGGAAAGGACCGAACGGGATGATGACCTACCAGGAGATGATCGCCAGCCTCCAGAAGTTCTGGAGCGACTACGGCTGCGTGATCGTCCAGCCCTACAACAGCGAGGTGGGGGCGGGCACGTTCAACCCCAACACCTTCCTGCGCGCCCTGGGTCCCGAGCCCTGGCACGTGGCGTACGTCGAGCCGAGCAAGCGCCCCAAGGACGGCCGCTACCTCGAGAATCCGAACCGCGTGCACCAGTTCCTGCAGTACCAGGTCATCCTCAAGCCGAACCCGGGCAACAGCCAGGAGCTGTACCTCGAGTCGCTGCGCAGCATCGGCATCCGGGCCGAGGAGCACGACATCCGCTTCGTCGAGGACGACTGGGAGTCGCCCACCCTCGGCGCGGCGGGCCTGGGCTGGGAGGTCTGGCTCGACGGCATGGAGGTCTCGCAGTTCACCTACTTCCAGCAGGTGGGCGGCGTGCGCTGCAAGCCCGTGGCGGTCGAGCTGACCTACGGCCTGCTGCGCCTGTGTATGTTCATCCAGGGCTGCGACCACGTGAAGGACCTGGTCTGGGGCGGCGGCCTGACCTGGGGCGAGGTCATGGGCCAGTTCGAGAAGGAGTACTCGGCCTTCAACTTCGAGCACGCCGACGTCGCGATGTACCGGCGCCACTTCGACGAGAAGGAGGCCGAGGCCGCCCTGCTGCTGGAGAAGGGCCTGGTCTACCCGGGCTACGACGCGGTCAT
>DAOPJF010000530.1:0-2120 GCA_035399525.1 Candidatus Krumholzibacteriia bacterium
GGACGTCGCCGCCGGGCGAGTCGGCGCGCAGGACCACGGCCTTCACGCGGCGGTCGCGCACCAGGCCGTTGAGGTAGGCGGCCAGGGTGCGGCCCTTGATGCCCGAGTCCATGGCGCAGGCGCCCACCGCGTACACCACGGGGATGACCGCGGGATCGCCCCACTGGTCGTCCCAGTAGGTGCGCGTCGTGCCCTCGGGCAGCGCATTGACGAGCTTGCCGCCGCGGTTGGTGCGCAGCCACTCGCCCAGCTGGTCCCAGCGGCCGATGACGTCGACCAGGCCGGCGGCGCGCGCCTCCTCGGGCTGCAGCAGGGCCTGCTCGTCCACCAGGCGGTCGAGGGCGGCGGCATCGACGCCGCGCTCGGCGGCCACGCCGCCGATGATCGCCTCGTACAGCACGTCGACGATGCGCTGCCGCTGCTCGCGGTCGGGCTCGGACATGCTGTCGCGGCTGAAGGTCTCGGCCGCGCTCTTGTAGGTGAGGTAGCGGAACTCCTGGAAGCCGATGCCCAGCTTGGCCAGCGTGCCCTTGAGGTAGCTGCGCGACAGGGTGAAGCCCGGCAGGCCCACCAGGCCCCAGGGATCGATGCTGACCACGTCGGCGCCGGCCGCGGCGTAGAACGCCACCGGGTCGAAGCGGTCGCCGTGGACGATGACTTCCTTCCCGGCGGCGCGCAGCTCGGCGAACTTCTCGCGCAGCTCCCACATCAGCGAGGGGCGGCCGGCGGTGCCTGCCAGGTTGACGGCCACGCCGTCGAGGTTGGGGCTGTCGCGCACGACGTCGAGCACCTTCACCAGGTCGAGCCAGGCCACGCGCCGGTCGTCGAAGTAACGGTACTTCTGGTAGGTGATGACCTTGTGCTGCAGGTCCAGGGCGTAGTAGCGGCGGCCCTTGCGGCCCAGCAGGGGCTTGCTGTCGGGGCGGCCCTCGAAGGGTGCGTCGGTGCGCAGCAGGTAGGCCGTGTGCCGGTGCTCGCCGTCGCCGTCGTAGGCAGGCAGGGCGGCCAGGCCGGTGCCGTGGAAGCCCAGGCCCACCACCGCGGTGATGGTGGGATCGCCGCCGCCGCGCGGCTCGGCCAGGCGGGCGCCCACCTGCAGGCCGGGCACGGGGCGCACCTCCAGGCCGGCGCCCCAGCCGCCGCCCTTGAAGAAGGCGTCGTCGTCCTCGACGGTCCAGTCGGCGAAGACGGTCAGCCAGTCGCGGCCCAGGGGCCTGAGCCCCAGGTCGAACACGTACTGGGCGGCGCCCGACTCGACGCTCCAGGCGGCCGACGCGCCGAAGCTGCTGCGCAGGCCGGGCCGGCTGACCAGGCCCATGACCACGGCCTGCTCGCGGGGCGTGCGCGCCGAGCTGCCGGCGGTCCAGCGGTAGCCGATGCCGGCGCCGGCCGCGCGCGTGCCGCCGGCCAGGCCCAGCTGGTAGTCGTAGGTGCGCCAGTGGTCCTGCGTGGTGCCCCAGGTGGTGGCGTTCATGGCGAAGTTCAGGCTGCGGCCGAAGGCGAAGCCGTAGTTGTCCAGGCCGTCGACCCTGGCGTCGTCGTACCAGAGGTCGCTGCCGCCCTGGTCGTTCATGGCGAAGGCGCCGGGGTTGAACAGGCCGGCCGCGGGGCCGCCCGCCGCGCCGGGGCTGCGGGGCAGGAACCAGCCCTGGGTGCGGTAGTCCAGCAGCGGCGGCGGGGCGTCGCCGGCGACCGCGGCCGCGGCGCAGCACGTCGCCAGGACGATGAGCAGGACCGCGCGCAGGGCGCGACCGGGGACACGGGCGATGGACGGCATGCATTCCCTCCGCAGGTCTATCGTTTCAGGCCGTGGCGTCGCATGATCTTCAACAGGCTGCTGTGGTCGGCCAGGCCCAGCTGGGCGGCCGTGTTCGTGATGTGCCAGTCGTTGCGCTCGAGGGCGGCCAGCACGATGCCGCGCTCGGCGGCGGCCTTCTGGTCCTTGAGCGTGCCGCCGGGCAGGGGCGCCGAAAGGCCGGTGCGGCCGGACGTGGACGTCATCGGCGCGGCGGTGCGCAGGTCGGCGGGCACCAGGGACGGGCCGATGATCGCGTCGTCGGCAGCGATGACCATCCTCTCGACGGCGTTGCGCAGCTCGCGCACGTTGTTGCGCCGCCAGT
>DAOPJF010000531.1:0-2113 GCA_035399525.1 Candidatus Krumholzibacteriia bacterium
CTTGTGGAACTGATGCACGCGCAGCAGGCCGCGGGTGTCCTTGCCCGCGGCGCCGGCCTCGCGGCGGAAGCAGGGGCTGAAGGCGCAGTACTTCAGGGGAAGCTGCGCGCCCTCGAGGGTCTCCTGCATGTGCACGTTGGTGACCGACACCTCGGCGGTCGGGATCAGGAAGAGGTCGTCCTCGCCGCAGTAGTACATGTCGTTCTCGAGCTTCGGCAGCTGCCCGGTGCCCGTCATGGCCGCGCGGTTGACCAGGTACGGGATGTTGAATTCGGTGTAGCCCTGCTCGAGGTGCACGTCGATGAACCAGTTGATGAGCGCCCGCTCGAGCCGCGCGCCGGCGCCCGACAGCACGGTGAAGCCGCTGCCGGACATGCGCGCGCTGCGCTCGGGATGGAAGACGCCCAGCTCGGCGCCGATCTCCCAGTGGGGCACGACGGTGAACGCCGGCTTCAGCGGCTCGCCCCAGGTGCGCACGATGCGGTTGTTCTCCTCGCCGCCCTCGGGGCACGACGGATGGGGCACGTTGGGGATGCGCATGTACAGGGCCTCGACCTCGGCCTCGAGGTCGGCCGCGCGCGCCTTCAGCTCCTTGATGCGGTCCGAGACGGCCTTCATGCCGGCGATGGCGTCGGTCGCGTCCTCGCCCGCCTTCTTCTTCTCGCTGATGGCGCGGTTGGCGGCGTTGGCCTCGGCCTGCAGCGATTCGGTCTCCTGCAGGGCGGCGCGGCGCTCGGCGTCCTTGGCGTAGTAGGCGGCGATGTCGACGGACTCGCGCTTCAGGGCCACCGACCGGGTCACCAGGTCGGGGTTCTCGCGGAGGAACTTGCGGTCGAGCACGGGCGGATCCCCTTTGCGGGCATGGGCTTGGGCCGCCTTCCGACCTGGCGCCGGACAGGCGTACGAAGACGGGGGGACCGGCTGGCGCCGCCGGAATTCGGATTTGCATTCCGGTCCCCTGACTGTTAGAAGGTTAGTAGCAGGAACCGGGCGGCGGCAAGCCCGATTCCCCGCCCCCGCACCCGGAGACGCCCCATGGACCGTTCACGCCTGATCGCGCAGCTGCGCGCGGTGCCCGTGCGCCGCCGCGTCATCACCGCCCTGGACGTGCCCACCGGCCGCGAAGCGGTCAGCCTGGCCGGCTCCCTCGGCCGCGGCGACCACTTCGTGAAGGTCGGCCTGGAGGTCTTCTCGGCGGCCGGCCCGGCCGTGGTGGAGTACCTGCAGGGCATGCACCGGCGCGTCTTCCTGGACCTGAAGTACCACGACATCCCCAACACCGTGGCCTCGGCCGCCCGCGTGGCCGCCGAGCTGGGTGTCGCCATGTGCACCGTGCACGCGGCGGCGGGGCGCGCGGCCATGGCCGCCGCGGCCGAGGGGCTGGCCAAGGCCTCGGGCAGCGGTCCCCGGCCCGCCCTGCTGGCGGTCACGATCCTGACAAGCATGTCCGAGGAGGACCTGGCCGAGACCGCCCCCTCGCCCGACTCCCTGTCCGACCGCATCGACCGCCTGGCGCGGCTGGCCTGGGACGCCGGCTGCGACGGGCTGGTGTGCTCGGCAGCCGACCTGCCCCGCCTGCGGGCGGCCGTCGGGCCCGACCCCCTGGTGGTGACCCCGGGCATCCGCCCGGCGGGCGCCGCGGTCAACGACCAGCACCGCATCGCCACGCCCCGGGCCGCGCTGGATGCCGGGGCCGACTTCCTGGTGGTGGGCCGCCCCATCACCCGCGCCGCGGACCCGGCGGCCGCCCTGGCGGCCATCGCCGACGAACTGGCCCCAGCCAAAGGACACGACCGATGAGCGAGCAGAAGGTCCTGGAACTGATGGAGGAGCTGGGCGCCCTGCACCGGGGGCATTTCCTGCTCAGCAGCGGCCTGCACAGCGACACCTACTTCCAGTGCGCCCGGCTGCTGCAGTTTCCCGAGCTCGCCCGCGAGCTCGGCGCCGCCCTTGGCGCGCTGTTCGCCGACACCGCGTGCGACGTGGTGGTCAGCCCGGCGCTGGGCGGCATCCTGATCGGCCATGAGCTGGCCCGCGCCCTCGGCCGCCGCTTCGTGTTCACCGAGCGCAAGGACAACGTCATGGGCCTGCGCCGCGGCTTCGCGCTGGAACC
>DAOPJF010000532.1:0-2111 GCA_035399525.1 Candidatus Krumholzibacteriia bacterium
GGCGTTGGCCACGCCGCCCACGGCCAGGTTCTGGATGTTGGGCGTCTTGCTGCCGAGGATGGCGACCACCTTGTTGGCCGTGCGCTGGTAGTCCAGGGCCTGCAGGTAGTGGCTGACCGCCAGCAGGTTGACCTCGGGCGGCAGCTTCATGGCCTGGTGACCCCAGTAGCCGTTGGCGAAGATGCCCAGCTGGCCGCGGTCGACGAAGCCGGCCAGCTTGGCCTTCACGGCCTCGAACTCCTGCACGCTGTTGCGGTGCCAGGGCGACAGCGACTGGGCCAGCTTGGCCGTCGCGGCCGGATCGGCCTTCAGCGCCGACACCACGTCCACCCAGTCGAGGGCCGACAGGTGGAAGAAGTGCACGATGTGGTCGTGCATGGCGTGGGCGGCCACGATCAGGTTACGGATGTACTGGGCGTTGACCGGGATCTCGAGCCCGACGGCGTTCTCCACCGCGCGGACCGAAGCCACCGCGTGCACGGTGGTGCACACGCCGCAGAAGCGCTGGGTGAACAGCCAGGCCTCGCGCGGGTCGCGGCCCTTGAGGATGTTCTCGATGCCGCGCCACATCTGGCCCGACGACCAGGCCTTGGTGACCTTGCCGCCGTCCACCTCGACGTCGATGCGCAGATGGCCCTCGATGCGGGTCACGGGATCGACGGTGATTCGCTTGCTCATATGCTGACCCTCCAGGTCTACCGGGCGGCCGTCTTGGCGACGGTACCGCCCAGGATCGGGAACTTGCGCACGATGGCGATGAACACCAGGATCTCCAGCGCGACCAGGCCGACGGTCATCAGCAGCTCGGGCACGCTCGGGAAGTAGCTCCAGCCCGCCGACGGCGAGAAGGCCACCAGGTAGGCGTCGAAGCGGTAGAGGGCCCCCGCCACCAGCACCGTCAGGGCCATGCGGTACATGTCGCCGATGCGGATCGCGTCGCCCCGGGCCAGCAGCACCAGGGCCGGCACCGCGAACAGCGCGATCTCCAGCCAGAACAGCACGCTCATGGCCCCAGCGCCCAGCAGCAGCGGCGCCTTGCCGCCCGCGACCACCGCGCCCAGGCGCAGCGCCACGTAGGCCAGCAGCACGAAGGCGATGGTGCGCGACAGCGTGGCCAGCATGCGGTCCTCGCGGGCCCGCCCGAAGGCGCGGCTCGAGAGCGTGGACTCGATCACCACGATGGCGTAGCCCATGGCGATGCACGAGATCAGGAACAGCAGCGGCAGCCACTGCGTCTGCCACAGCGGGTGCAGCCGCGGCCCGGCCAGCATGATCACCGAGCCGAGCGACGACTGGTGCATCGTCGGCAGCAGCAGTCCCAGCGCCACGATGAAGACCATGATGCGGTCGAGGAAGCGCGCCAGCGAGGCGGCCGCCGCGTTCTTCGACTTCTCGAGGAAGGCGGGGCTGAGCTCGATCCACAGCACCAGCACGTAGGTCATGACGCAGAGCGCGACCTCGAGCAGTGCCGAGTTCAGGTTCCAGTGGCCCACCGAGACCGGGATGCGCCAGATGAACCACGGCCGGCCCACGTCGATGACGATGGCCAGCGCCGCGATCGTGTAGCCCAGGGCGCTGGTCAGCAGCGCCGGCCGCACGAGCGCGTGGTAGCGCCCGCGGTTGGCGACGTAGACCAGGAACGCGATCGCGTACCCGCCGCAGCCCAGGGCCGTGCCGGTGACGACGTCGAAGGCGATCCAGATGCCCCAGGGGTAGCCGTCGGACAGCCCCGTGGACGGCCCGAGGCCCACCATGAAGCGCCAGATGGTCAGGCCGATGCCCAGGACGGCGAACAGCATCAGCACCCGCGTGGTCCCGTTCCAGAGGTTGCCCCCGACGGGTGTCGGCTTGGCGTGGCTCATGCGTCACCTCCCTGGTCGGCGCCCTTGCGGCGGTTGCGCAGCATGACGCCGCCGAGGACCGCGTACAGGGCCACCGGCGCCACGAAGCCCCGGTAGGTGCCGTGCTGCACCTGGCGGTTCACCGCGGCGTGCGAATGGTCCGGCAGCACGGGCAGTCCCAGCTTTTCGAACGGCACGTGGCTCAGGTACAGGCACTGGCTGCCCCCGCCGTCGTGCTCGCCGTAGATCTTGTCCACGTAACGGCCGGGG
>DAOPJF010000533.1:0-2097 GCA_035399525.1 Candidatus Krumholzibacteriia bacterium
TGTGGGGCCGGCAACCGCTGGTCGCCGGCCCCGCGCCATTCCGCGCCTCAGGCGCGCATCACGCCGCTAGGCCGGATCACACCCCGCCGCCCCAGCCCGCCCACCCACCACGGCGAACGCGGCACCCTGCGGGTCGACGAAGGTGGCGATCCAGGCGCCGCCAGGCACCTCGTGGGGGCCCATCAGCAGCGAGCCGCCGCCGGTCTTCGCGCGCTCGATCGCGGCGTCGACGTCCTTCACGCAGAAGTAGAAGAGCCACATGGGCACCGGCAGGTCGGGCATCTTCGTCAGCATGCCGCCGCAGGCGCCGCGGCCGGTGGCGAAGATGCGGTAGACACCGTTGGGTCCCATGTCCATGACGTCCTGCTCGGTCCAGCCGAACAGCTTCGAGTACCACTGCCAGGCGGCGGGGCCGTCGCCGGCGCTCAGCTCGTGCCAGCCGACGTGGCCGGGCGTCCACTCGGGGACCGGCGTGAACTCCTGCTCGGTGATGCCCCGCATGATCTGGAAGACCGCGCCGTGCAGGTCGGCCACGACGGCGAAGCGGCCGACGCCGGGGATGTCGGTCGGCTCCTTGAGCACGCGGCCGCCGGCGGCGGCGATGCGGCGGGCGTCCTCGTCGACGTCGGGCGAAGCGATGTAGCCCAGCCAGCATGGCCGCATGTCGCCGGGGGCCTCGCCGCCGTCGCAACCATGGGCGGGCATCGAGAACAGGCCGCCCACGTCGCGGCCGTCGATCGACAGCAGCGTGTAGTCGATGCCGGGCACGCCGGCAGGCCTTGCGGACCAGCCCAGGACGTGGCCGTAGAACCGGGTGGCGGCCTCGGCGTCGGTGGTCATCAGCTCGTACCAGATGAACGATCTATTCACAGTGGACATGGTCAACGTCTCCTGGTTGAGGACTGGCGGGGGAAGGCATGAGCAGCTCGAGGTAGCGGCGCAGGTGGTCCAGGCAGGCGTCGGCGACCTCGGGGCCGCCCTTCGCCTTCGCCAGCACGAACGCGCCCTGCAGCACGGCCTGGGTGAACAGGCCGAGGCTGTCGGCCGTCCAGTCGGCCGCGGGGGCGTACCGCTCGCGCGCCGCCTCGATGTCGCGTGCGACGCCGTCGGCATGCGCCGAGATGTGGCGGTCGCAGGCCTCGCGCAGCGCGGGGTGCGTGGCGTAGGTCTCCTGCACCATGGTGCCGAGCAGGCAGGTGAACTCGGGGATCTCGCCGCGCAGGATGGCGCGGCGCAGGTCGACGTACCCCAGCATGCGGTCGCGCGGGTCGGCCAGGTCGCGGTAGGCCGCCTGCCCGAACAGGGAGTCGGCGCCGGCGGCGAAGTGGTCGGCCGCGGCCAGGGCCAGGTCCTCCTTGCTGCGGAAGTGGTGGAAGAAGCTGCCCTTGGTCAGCCCCGCGGCGCGGCACAACTCGTCGATGGTGGCGGCCTCGTAGCCCTGCGTCCGGATCAGGCGGACGGCGGCGTCGAGGAACCGCTGGCGGGAGGACGGGGCAGGTAACGTGTTCATGGCCAGGGCCTTTCTGGTTGTGTCGGTCAGTATACCAACCAGTTGGTATGGTGTCAAGAGGGGGATTGTTGCCGCGGACTCCGGCCCAGGCGGCCAACCCGTGGAGGGAGAGGCGGGTCGGTATTCGGATGGAAGACCCTTCGCGCGGCTGACGGCCCCTGCCGCCAGCTAGCCGCCGAACTCCCGCTGGATCCGGCCGATGCGCGATTCGACCACGCGGACGATCTTCCCCAGGGTCTCCGCACCCGAGTGTGCACGGCCGATGTCGTCGGCAAGGGCAGGGACATGCCGCTCGACCTTGTCGCACAACTCGAGCCCGATCGTGCGCAGGTACTTCGGATGAACCTCGACAGAGGTGGCAAAGCGCTCCCAATGCCGGTCCGCGAGACGGTCGAAGCGGTACTCGCCGCCGATCTTCTGGGCGTGGCGGGTCGACAGCTGGGCGTAGACCTGGGTGCAGACCAGGTCGTAGAACGGCGCGAGGCGAGGCCTGGTCCGCTCGCCGAACCCGCCATACAGAAGCGAGATGTTCTTCGCATGGGCGTCGGCATTGCCGATCAGGACATTGAACAGGACCCACTCCAGGA
>DAOPJF010000534.1:0-2093 GCA_035399525.1 Candidatus Krumholzibacteriia bacterium
CCATCTTCCCGGCCATCATGATGGGCATCTTCAGCAAGCGCGTGAACAACATCGGCGCCATGGCCGGCATGCTGGTCGGCCTGCTGTCGACGCTGATCTACATCTTCCTGTACAAGGGCTGGTTCTTCGTCAAGGGCACCAACGCCCTGCCGGACGATGCCGCCCACTGGATGATGGGCATCTCGCCGGGCTCGTTCGGGCCGTCGGCGCGCTGCTGAACTTCATCGTGGCCTTCGCGGTCTCGGCCATCACGCCGCCGCCGCCGAAGCACATCCAGGACATGATCGAGGACATCCGCGTGCCCGCCGGCGCGGGAGGGGCCTCGGGCCACTAGGCCGCGATCAGGTTCGGGAACACGGGCGCGTCCGCTGTGGCGGGCGCGCCCTTTTTCGTGCGCATCGCGCGAATAATCCCCGCCTTGCCCGTTTATGGTTCCGCGAATTCGATTCCGGCGCTACAGTGGCCCGGGAGGCGGGCCGCCCGGCCCGCAGGAGGGGGAATGGACATGAGCGAGTGGTGGAACGGCCTCGGCCTGGCCCTGCAGATCTTCCACGGCATCGGCATCCTGGCCTCGATCATCCTGGTCATCCAGCTGGTCCTGACGGTGGTCGGCGCGGACGCCGACGCGGCCCATGCCGATGCGGGCGCCGGCTTCGACGGCGACGTCGGGTTCGACGGCGACGTCGGCGGCGGGGACGGGGCGCTGGGCGCGGCCGAGCACGGCTCGGGCCTGCACGTCCTGTCGACGCGCACGGTGCTGGCCTTCCTGGCCGGCTTCGGCTGGACCGGCGTGATCGTGCTGCAGGGGGGGAACGGCATGGCCCCGGCCGTGCTGATCGCCGTGGGCGTCGGCGTGCTGCTGATGATGATGGTCTTCTGGCTGATGCGCGGCCTGTACTCGCTGCGCGACAGCGGCACCCTGGACTACCGCAACGCCGTCGGGCAACTGGGCACGGTCTACGTGCGCATCCCGGCCGCGGGGGCGGGCACGGGCCAGGTGCAGGTGCTGGTGCAGGGGCGGCTGGCGACGGTGGCGGCGGCCGCCCGCGCGGGCGACGTCATCGCCAGCGGACTCAAGGTCAGGGTGACGGGGCTGGCCGGCTCCAACGTCCTGGAAGTCGAGAGGGTCGAGGGCTGACCGCGCTTGCGGCGCCCGCACCAAGGGGGACATGACAGTGCAGGACTTCAGCATCCTCATCCTGGTGGCGACGGTCGTGATGATCTTCTTCGTCACGGTCATCGGGTTCGCCACGCGCTACAAGCGCTGCCCGTCGGACAAGATCCTGGTGGTCTACGGCAAGATCTCGGGGCGGGGGCAGCACCAGTCGGCCAAGTGCATCCATGGCGGCGCCACCTTCGTGTGGCCGGTGATCCAGGACCACGCGTTCCTGGACCTGACGCCGATCCCCATCGACATCAAGCTCGAGAGCGCGCTCTCGCTGCAGAACATCCGGGTCAACACGCCCTCGACGTTCACCGTCGGCGTGTCGACCGAGCCCGGCGTGATGCAGAACGCCGCCGAGCGCCTGCTGGGCCTGACCATGCAGAACGTGCAGGACCTGGCCCGGGACATCATCTTCGGCCAGATGCGCGTGGTCATCGCCACCATGTCCATCGAGGACATCAACGCCGACCGCGAGCAGCTCATCGACAACATCACCAAGGGCGTCGAGAGCGAGCTGCAGAAGGTCGGCCTGCGCCTGATCAACGTGAACATCCAGGACATCACCGACGAGTCCGGCTACATCGAGGCGCTGGGCCAGGAGGCCGCGGCGCGGGCCATCAACGAGGCCAAGAAGAAGGTGGCCGAGCAGCTGCGCGACGGCGAGATCGGCAAGGCCCAGGCCGAGCGCGAGCAGCGCATCAAGGTGGCCGCGGCCCACGCCGCCGCCGTCGAGGGCGAGAACACGGCCAAGATCACCATCGCCAACTCGGACGCCAGCCGGCGCGAGCGCGAGGCCGAGGCCGCCCGCCGCGCCGTGGCCGCCGAGAAGGTGCAGTCGGCCCAGGCGCTCCAGGAAGCCTATTCCGCCGAGGAACAGGCCGAGCGCGAGCGCGCCCGCCGCGAGGAGGCCACGCAGGTCGCCAACATC
>DAOPJF010000535.1:0-2089 GCA_035399525.1 Candidatus Krumholzibacteriia bacterium
CGCGTACAGGGCCCGGGCGTCGCCGGCCAGGGCCGCCAGGTCGCTGCCCCGGGCCGCGCCCGGCCAGCCGGCCTCCAGCGCGCCGCCCGAGGCATCGGTCCAGGCCGCGGCGCCCTCCAGCTCGAAGTGGCCGTAGTGGTGCTTGTTGGGATTGAAGTAGCGGCCGTTGTCCAGCAGTCGGGCCGCCGAGACGCCGGCGGCATCGTCCGCGAAGGTGTGCAGCTCGCAGCGGTGGAGCGCGACCAGGCGGTCGCCGCCGTCGAGGCGGCCGCGCATCACCCGCGCGGCGGTGGCGGCGTGCAGGTCGACACCCTTGTGGGCGGTCAGCAGCGTGATCCGGCGGCTCATCGCATCCTTCCTCGGCGCCCTCGGGGCGCCTGCGGCATCAGCACAGTTCCACGAGGCGGCGCAGCAGGAACGCGCCGGGCCCCGCCGACTCGAGCACCGGGAAATCGCCGGCCGCCGCGCGGCGCGCCCGCCCCCAGGCATGGGGCAGGTCCTCGGGCACGTGGCGCAGCTGGGCCGCGCGCTCGGGGTGCGGCATCATGGCCAGCACGTTGCCGCGGGCGTTGGTCAGGCCGGCGGCATCCAGCAGGGCGCCGTTGGGGTTGCTCCCCTTGCGACCGCCCAGGGCTTCGTACACCAGGGCGACGTGGCCCTCTTCGGCGAGCTGCGCGAAGAACGCCGGATCCTCGTGGGTGAAGCGGCCCTCGGCGTGCGCCATGGGCAGGGGGATCGACCCGGTCAGCCCCTCGACGAACGGGGACCGCGACCGGGGATGGGCAGCCACGGCGACCCAGCGCGCCAGGTAGCCCCGGCGGCCGGGCACGCGGTTGCCCGCCAGCGCCACCTCGACGGCGCCGGGCCGGCGGCCCGGCACCAGGCCGGCCTCCACCAGCACCTGGCAGCCGTTGCAGATGCCCAGTACCGGCTTGCCGGCCTCGGCGGCCTCCAGCAGCACGCGCAGCAGGGGATCCTTCGCGGCCACGGCCCCGGCGCGCACGCGGTCCTGGTAGCTGAAGCCGCCCGGGACCAGGAAGCCGTCGAACGCCGCCAGGTCGGCCGCCGGCAGGGTCCAGCGGTAGATGGACGCCTCGGCGCCGGCGCCGGCGAGCAGGCGCGCCGACTCCTCCTCGCAGTTGACGCCCGGCAGCTGCAGCACCGCGACGCGGGGCCGCCGGCCCAGGTTCACGAAGGGGGCAGCCGTCGGGGCCGCGTCGGTCAGGGCCTTCGCCGCGGGCGGCACCTGCGCGACGGCAGCCTCGCCGCCCATCAGGCGCGGCAGCGCGGTCTGCCAGCGGCGGGCCAGGTCGGCCACGTCCAGTTCGCACACGCCGGCGACCGTCAGCCGTCCGTCGACGGTCACCGCGCCCAGGTCCCACCAGCGGGCGCCCGCACCGTCCAGCACGGTCGCCGCCTGCTCGGCATCGGCCGCGGCCACCGTCACCACGAACCCGCCGCTCTCGCTGAACAGGAACTCGCGCACGGTCAGGCCGGTGTCGTCGGGCAGCGCCAGCTCTGCGCCGCGCAGGCCGGCCGCCTCCAGGCCCATGGCCATCTCGGTCAGGGCGACCGCCAGGCCGCCGTCGCTGATGTCGTGGGCCGCGGTCACCAGGCCGGCGCGCACCAGCGCGATGACCGCGCCGATCTCGCGCTTCTCCTGCGCGAACTCCAGCGGGGGCACGGCAGGGCGACCGGCGCGGAACCCGGCGTCGACGTACAGCGATCCGGCCATCTCCGCGACGCGCGCACCCACCAGCAGGATGCGGTCGCCGGCATCCTTCAGGCGCTGGCTGCGGCAGCGCGCGTAGTCGTCGACGATGCCCACGCAGGCCACGATGGGCGAGGGCGCGACGGCGCGGCCGCTGCTGCTCTGGTTGTAGAAGCTGACGTTGCCCGAGACGACCGGCAGGGGGCGGTCCTCGCGGGCGTAGCAGCCCACGCCGCGGCAGGCGTCGCCGATGCCGCGCACCGACTCGGCGAACTGCCAGAAGGCCTCGGGCTCCTCGGGGTTGCCGAAGTTGAGGCAGTCGGTGACGGCCGCGGGCTCGCCGCCCACGCAGGCCACGTTGCGGCAGGCCTCGAGCAC
>DAOPJF010000536.1:0-2088 GCA_035399525.1 Candidatus Krumholzibacteriia bacterium
GAACTCCAGCAGGTTGATGCCGTGCGCCTGCAGCAGGTGGGTCAGGCGGCGCACGATGCCGGGCTGGTCGACGCCCACCACCTCGATGGTGGCCACGGGCTCCTCGTCGCCGGGCGTCACGCCCCGGCCCTGCACCGAGTGGACCTGCAGGCCGGGCAGCGCGCCGATGGCGGCGGCCAGGCCGTCGCGCCGGCCGTCCTCGACCGCGACCTCGATGATGCCCGCGAACTGGCCGGCGAGGTTGCTCATGCTGCTGGACAGCCAGTTGCCGCCGTGGTCGGCGACCACGGACGCGAGGCTCTCGACGATGCCGGGACGGTCGTCGCCGACGATGGTGATCACGAGCTGGGGCATGGACGGGTCTCCTGGTCGGGGTCGGGTCAGGTGCGCGCTCCGGATTCGCGCCCAATATGGGACATTCCCGACGCGCGGGCAACGCGCCGGCGATCCTGCGCCCGGAGGGTGGCGCCCCGCGGCGCGCCCGTGGTACATTGCCCGGGCTTCGCCCGGATCCGCCAACCCAAGGAGCCCCAACGCCATGCCGACGCTGGCCTTCCTCGACACCCTCCCCCTGTGGCTGCTGTTCCTGGCCACGGCCGCCCTGCTGGTGGCGGGCAACGCCCTCGGCTTCCGCCTCGGCTCGTGGCAGCGCGCCCGCCGGGCCGACGACGACAAGGCGCCGACCAACGCCATCATGGGCTCGACCCTGGGCCTGCTGGCGTTCATCCTGGCGTTCACCTTCGGCATGTCGCACACGCGCTTCGACACGCGGCGCACGCTGGTGCTGGACGAGTCCAGCGCCATCCTGCGGGCCTACCAGCGCGCGCAGTTCCTGCCCGAGCCCCAGCGCACCGAGTGCACGCGCCTCTTGCGCGAGTACGTCGACCTGCGCGTGAACCTGGCGGGACTGAAGGACATGGAGGCCGCGCGGGCGGCCGTCCGGCGCTCCGAGCTGATCCAGGACGAGCTGCGCGACCAGGCCCGCATCCTCGCCGAGCACCCCAACGCGGTGCTGTCCATCTTCATGCAGTCGCTGTCCGAGCTGACCGACCTGCAGATGAAGCGCGTGCGGGCCGCGGTCTGGAACCGCATCCCGCCCACCATCGAGGTGATGCTCTACGTGCTGGCGTTCATGGGGCTGCTGACCATGGGCTACAACGCGGGGCTGTCGGGCACGCGGCCGATGCTGCCGACGCTGGTGCTGGCGCTGGCGTTCTCGGCCATCATCGTGCTGATCATCGACCTCGAGCGGCCGAACCAGACGCTCTTCGAGGTGTCGCAGGAGCCGATGCGGGCCGTGCAGGCGCGCATGCAGGGCGACTGAGCGTTCCGGCGCGTCAGCTGCCGGGCGCCGGGACGATGGCCTCGCGCACGTAGCCGCCGTCGGCCACCTGCGCCGCCGTGCGCCAGGCCAGGCGCACCAGTTCCTCGTACAGCCGCGGGTTCAGGGTCTCCGGCGCGTCGGTCACCTGGTGCAGGTGCGTGTAGCTGAACTTCGAGGCGAAGTACAGGGTGGGCACGCCCTCGTCCCAGAAGGGCGCCGCATCGGCCCCGCCGCCCCGCCAGGTGTCCGCCACGGACAGGCGCGCATGGGCCGCGTCCAGGTCGCGGGCCAACGCCCACAGCACCGGCTGGCTCTGCCCCCCGCCCACCTGGATGCTGTCGCCGTGGGCCACGCAGTCCAGGTTGACCATGGCCGCGGTCTTCGCCAGCGGCACCACGGGATGCGCCGCGTGGAACTTCGCGCCCACCAGGCCCTGCTCCTCGCCGGCGAACAGCACGAACACCACCGTGCGGCGCGGCGGCCGTCCCGCGGCGGCCTCGGCGGCGAAGGCGCGGGCCAGGCTCATCACCGCGGCGGCGCCCGACGCGTTGTCGTTGGCCCCGGGCCAGGTGACGGCGCCCTGGCGGCCCACGTGGTCGAGATGGCCGCCGATGACCAGCGCCTCGTCGCGCAGCGCCGGATCGGTTCCCCGCAGCACGCCCACCACGTTCCAGGTGTCGGCCGCCGCCGTGTAGTCGGCGTCCACGGCGACCGCCGCCCCCCCGGCCAGCGGGCGCGACGCCGGCGCGCGCGCATCATCGATG
>DAOPJF010000537.1:0-2085 GCA_035399525.1 Candidatus Krumholzibacteriia bacterium
TGTGCACCAGGTCGATGACCTGCGCATCGCGCTGGTAGCCGTGCTCGCGCTGCACGCGCTCGAAGGTGCGCCCGGCCTGGTCCTCGGCCGTGCCGTGGATCGACGCCGGCGGCCCGTCGCCCGAGCTGCCGCCGCAACCCGGGCCGGCGAGCGCCAGCACCACCAGCGCAACCGCCGGCAGCGGCAGGCGCCGCGTCCGGGACATCCGTGTCATGCCGTCCTCCTAGCGGACCGTGAAGGAGCCCGACCCCAGCACCGAGCCGGCGGCGTCGAGCACCTTCACCTCCCAGGCGCCGGTCTGCTCCGGCAGGATGATCTTCCGCGACCAGGTGCGCCAGTGCGCCGAGCCCACGTTCAGCTCGACCCGGGCCATGGTGATGCCCTCGTGGTACCAGGCGTGCGTCACCGTCGTGGGCGCGGCGAGGTTCTCGACCACGGTGCGGCACCACACGGTGTCGCCGCCGGCGAAGGACGCACCCTCGCCCACCAGTTCGCGCGTGGCGCGGTCGATGCCGGTGCCGAAGCCGAGCGTCACGCGGCCGCGCGGCGCCGGCGTCTCGGCCGGGGCCACGGCCGGGGCCACGTCGGCCGCCTGCGTCGCCGGCTGCGCGGCCTTGTCCATGCCCGAATGGTCGACGGGCTCCTGGGCCCACGCCTGGGCGGCGCAGGCCACGAGCAGGGCGGCGATCATCGTCAGCACGCGTTTCGTCGTCATGGCCTTCCTCCTAGTGCCGCAGGTCCTCGATGCTGCGCGGCGCCATCGCCGCGGGGTTGTCCATATTGTCCAGGATGTACTTCGCGTCGTCCACCAGTTCGCTCTGGGGATAGTCCGTCACCATCTGCGTCAGGCAGCGGGCGGCGGTGCGCTTGTCGGCCCACAGGTCGAGGTAGACCTGCGCGGCCAGGAACAGGCTGTCGTCGGCCCGGTCGCTCTGCGGGAAGTCGGTGACCACGAGCAGGAACAGGTCGATCTTGTCCTGGCCGTTGGGCAGCGCGACGGCGCGCGCGAAGATCTGGTCGGCGGTCAGGCCGCCGCCCGGGGCGTACTCGCCCATCAGCTCGGCGGGATAGGTGGCGCGCGCCTGCTTCAGCCAGTCGGCGATGACACCCTCCTGGAACGAGGGCATGATGTCCTTGAGCACCTGCGCGCGCGCCTCGTTGAAGGTCATGGGGCGCTCGCCCTCGCGGCGCAGGATCTCGATGACGTGCCAGCGGTCGCCGATGCGCACCGGGGGGTTCAGGCCGTCCTTCAGGTCGTAGGCCACGGTGGTGAACTGGGTCGCGTTCCGGATGTCGGGCACGAAGCCGCCCTTGTTGAACCAGCCGATCTCGCCGCCCTTCTTGCGCGTCACCTCGTTCACGCTGAAGTCGGCGGCCACGTTGGGGAACTTGTCCTTGAACTCGCCGGTCTGCAGGCGCTGGTAGGCGCGCTGGGCGTCGCGCTCGTTCAGGCACTCGATGTGCTGCGCCATCACCGAGCCGAGCTGGCGGTACTTGTCGCGGTTCGAGGCGAACCAGGCCTTCAGCTCCTCCTCGCCCGGCTGCGCGTTCTGAAGCAGGCCGACGCCGCGCATGGCCTGGTCCAGGGTGATGCGCCGCTGCGAGATGAGCGTGCGCGCCACCTCGCGCTGGTTGTACAGCTCGGCGTCGACGGCGCCGCGCACCAGCAGCACCTGGTCGCACATGTCCTTCAGCAGCAGGCGGCGGCCCTCGGCGCCCTTGTAGCGGCTCTTGACGTTGGGCGGCAGCTCGTCGAAGCGCAGGTCGATGTCCTGCTCGGTGATCTCGACGCCGGCCACGCGCGCCACGACCGGCGTCGTGTCGTTGGAGTTGTCGCCGAAGACCGGCTGCCACTGGAAGGCGGCGGTCTTGTCGCCACCCTGGCAGGCGGCCAGCATCACGGGCAGCAGCAGGACGAGGACGGGAAGGGCGCGGCGGGCAGCGGACATGGGAAGCTCTCCTCGGGTTGGTTTGCGGCCCGGGCGGGCGCGGCGCCGGCTCACAGGAGATCCCGGCGTCCGTCCCTTTCCAGGCGTGCGATGATGTCCTTGATCCTCTGGGCGTCGGCCTTGCGGCAGACCAGCA
>DAOPJF010000538.1:0-2070 GCA_035399525.1 Candidatus Krumholzibacteriia bacterium
CGACGCCGCCGATCAGGAGGAAGCCGCCGCCCGTCCCGGCCTGACGCGCAGCCCCGGAGAACTGCACCTGCGCTTCGCCGGGCTCGAGCTGGCGCAGATCACCGGACGTGGCGCCGCGGATCGTGCCCGCGCCGCCTGCGCGACGGCCGATCTGGTGCTGACCACGGTGAAGGTCGATCAGCCGGACTGCCCGATCTGGGATGTCGGAACCTTCCGCAAGTCCGGCGCCGTCGCGCTGCGCGACACGCCCGAGGGCATCCTGGTGGAAACCGTCGCCGCCGGCTCCGGCCGCCGCCCGTGGTCGCCCGATCCGCCTCCGCCGCCGCCCAGACTGCCATCAGGCACAAAACTGGCCCAGAACCCGCCCTGAAACGACAAGACCCGCGGGATGCGGCTCGCGCACCCCGCGGATCGAATGTCAAAACCGGACCGGGCGGCCGAGCCGCCCTGCCCCGGCGTGCTGATCGACCTGGAGTTCTGCGACTGGGTGGACAGCACCGGCCTGGGCGTGTGGGTGTCGTGGCACCTGCTGCTCGAGCCCAAGGGCGGGCGCGTGGTGGTCTGCCGCGCCAACAGCCGCGTGACGAACGTGCTGAAGGTGGCGCAGCTCGACCAGCTGTTCACGCTCTGCGCGACGCTCGAGGGCGGGATCGCGGCGCTGGCTGGATCCGGATCTTGACCTTGGGTCCGATGTTTCCCTCACGTGAGGGGACGGCCTGACGAGATCGCAAACGCTGACGGCACGCCCTTCGCCCTGGCTCAGCGCGCGTCCTTCACGTCCCGCCACGCCCCGACCAGCGCCGCCAGCGAGATGGCGCCGATCACCGCCAGGGCCAGCCGCATGGCCCGTACGAACGCCGGCAGCGAATCCGCCCCCAGCCCCTCGGTGCCCAGCAGCAGCGCCAGCATCACCGTGATGACCGCCATGCTCGTGACCATGCCCAGGGTGCGCATCTGCGCGGCCAGCGCCGCGGCGATGGTCGTGCGCCCACGCGGCGCGCGGTTGAGGATGAAGGTCATGTTGGGCGACGAGAACAGCGCGAAGCCCACGCCGTGCAGCACGAGCGAGCCGACGATCAGCGCCAGGGGCCCCTGCGGCCCGACGCACGCCGCCGCCACCGTGCCCAGCACCACCGCCAGCACGCCCCACGCGGTCAGCAGCTGGGGCCGCACCCGGTCGGCCAGGCGGCCGCAGGCCGGCGCCAGCAGGGCCATCAACAGGGGCGAGATCATCAGCAGGCGGCCGGCGGCGCTGGCCGTCCAGCCGAAGGCCTCCTGCAGGTGCAGGCTGAACAGGAACGACGTGCCGAAGGCGCCGGCGTAGGTCAGGTACTGCACGCCGAGGGCGCGGGCCAGCACCGGCGTGCCGCGCAGCATCTCGAGGTCGACCAGCGGCGACGGCGCGCGGCGCTCGACCTGCACGAACACCGCGAGCAACGCCGCGCCGAGCGCCACGAGGGCCCAGCCCCGCGGCGAACCGCCCACCTCGGCGGCGCCCACGATGACCGCCAGGATGCCGGCCGAGCTGAGCACGGCGCCCGGCCAGTCGAAGCGCAGCCGCGGGCGGCTCCACCGCCGCGGCAGCACCGCCGCCGCCAGCACCGTCGACGCCAGCAGCATCAGCCCGCTCAGCCAGAACACATAGCGCCAGCCCAGGTGCGTGGTGATGATCCCGGCCACGAACGGACCGGCCGAAAGCCCGGCGTAGACCGAGCCGGTGGTGATGCCGATGGCCGTGCCCAGGCGCCCGCGCGGCACGGTGTCGGCCAGGATCGCCATGTTGGTGGCCGTGACCATGGCCGCGCCCACGCCCTGCAGCCCGCGCAGGGCGATGAACACCGCCACCGAGGGCACGAACCCCAGCGCCAGGGTGGCCAGGGCGAACACCGTCATGCCCAGCACGAACAGGCTGGGCTTGTCGCCCGCGTCGCCCAGCCGGCCGGCCGGCAGCAGCAGCACGGCCGCGGTGCCCAGGTACAGGCCCTCGATGAGGCCGAGGCCCGCGCCGCTGACCTGCAGCTCGCGCCCGATGGTGGGCAGCGCGACGCCGACGCCCGAGAACATGAACGG
>DAOPJF010000539.1:0-2050 GCA_035399525.1 Candidatus Krumholzibacteriia bacterium
CACGAACGAGGCTTCCCCTCTGCGCACCGCCGCCGCAATCAATTGATTTTATACACGTTCCACAACATCGCGTCACCGCGCCACGCCGGGCCAAGGCTTGCGGAAAGGAGGGCAAGAGCCTCGGCAGGGCGGCGGAAACGGAGCCGCCGCCATCCACACCGGACGCAAGGAGACCGCCATGACCAAGCAGCCCAACACCCCCCAGCAGGAGCGCAAGCTCCGCTTCATGGAAGCCGGCATCCTGTTCACCGTCATCCTGGGCCTGATCGTCGTGGTCGGCGTGCGCCTGGGCAGCCACGGCCAGCCGACGCCCGAGCCCGTCGCCGTGCTGGCGGTCGAGCCCGAGCCCGCCCCGGCCGCGGTCGTCGCCGAGCCCGAGCCCATCGTCGTCAGCGAGCCCGAGCCGGTGGTCGCGCCGGAGCCCGTGGTCGTGACCTACGCCATGGCCGAGCAGGCGTACCTCGACCGCGACTACGCCGGCGCGGCCCGTCTGTTCGACCGCTACACCAGCGAGCACCCGCAGAACGCATGGGGCTTCTACATGCTGGGCCTGGCCAGCTGGAAGGCCGGCGACGCGGCCCTGGCCGACGAGTCGCTGGCGCAGGCGCTGGTGCTGGCCCCGGACCACGTCAAGAGCATGATCAACCGCGGCCGCGTGCTGATGGATCTCGGCCGCCTGGACGAGGCCGAGGCCAGCCTGGCCCAGGCCATCGACCGCGAGCCCGCCAACGCCGACGCCCGCCGCGTCATGAGCCGCATCCGCCACGCCCAGGGCCGCGCGGACGATGCCATCGCCGGCTACCGCGCCGTGCTCGAGCTCGACGCCGACGACACCTGGGCGCTGAACAACCTGGGCCTGGTGCTGATCGAGCAGGACCGCTGCGCCGACGCCCTGCCCCCGCTGGCCAAGGCCGCCGGCCTGGCCCCGGGCACCGCGTGCATCGAGAACAACCTGGGCGTGGCCCTCGAGCGCACCGGCCACTACGGCGCCGCCGCCGAGGCCTACGCCCGCGCCCTGGACGCGGATGCCGCCTACGGCAAGGCCGAGACCAGCCGGGCCCGCGTGATCGCGCTGGTCGAGAGCCCGGACACCGAGCCCGTCGACCTGGTCGCCCTGGCCGCCTCGTTCGACCAGCCGCTGGCCGTGGCCGCGGTCCCCGACTCGACCGCGGTCGCGGTGGTCGACGAGCAGTAGTCACGCGCACAACGCAAACGCCGCCGCCCCCGGCATCGGGGGCGGCGGCGGCGTTTCACGAAGGGGAGCCGGCGCCTCAGGCGGTCCAGCCGCGCTGCACCTCGAGCCAGTTGATGACCGCAGCCACCTCGGCCAGGTCGGAGAAGTCGCTCTCCATCTGCAGGAACAGCGCGCGGGCGCCGTCCAGGCTGCCGCCCTTGGCCAGCATCTCCAGCGCGCGGGCGCTCTCGACGAACCGGCCGGCGCAGAAGTTCGACGCGCCGCCCTTCATGCCATGGGCCACCAGCGCGACCTGGTCGACATCGCCGCTGTCGATGGCCCCGGCGATGCCCTGCAGCTGCTCGGGCGCGGTCTCGACGAAGATCTCGACGATCTCCTGCAGCAGCTCGGCGTCACCATCCAGCTGCTGCATGGCGGCGCAAAGATCCACGACACTGGTGCATTCCACGGTGGGCTGTTCCGACACGGCCACGTCCCCCACGGGGCCCTTCCCGCACTGCCCCCACGGCGCACGGTGAGCCCGACTGGCGACTCATCGGCCGTCCGGCCGGGATGTTGAGGATTTTTCGAGACACCCCCGCCGCTCATGCCGAACCCGATGGCACGCCGCACACAACGTGACCAGGTTCGCGGCCTCGTTGGTGCCGCCCCGGGCCCGCGGCGTGACGTGGTGCACCTCGAGGTAGTGGCGGCGGTGGCAGCCGGGCGATTGGCAGCGGTGGCGGTCGCGGGCCAGCACCTGGCGGCGCGTGCGGGGCGGGATGGTGGTGGTGTTACGGCCGGTCTCGGAGGCGATAGCCGCGTCGCATTGCAGGCGTTCGGCTTCGTCGCGCGTTACGGGGCGGCCGTCCACGT
>DAOPJF010000540.1:0-2041 GCA_035399525.1 Candidatus Krumholzibacteriia bacterium
CTGCAGGGCGTCACCGTGGGCGGCGCGCACGTGCGCGGCGACCGGCTCGGCGGCCTGGCCGTGGCGGCCTACACCCGCACGAAGGTCACCCGCGGCGTGCAGATCGGCATCTTCAACGAGACCGACGAGCTGCACGGCATCCAGATCGGCCTGCTCAACCGCGTGGGCAACAACCCCGCGGGCCTGCAGTGGCTGCCGGGCGTGAACGCGCACTTCTAGGCGGGTAGGTCAGGGGCGCGGACGCCGGGCCGCGAGCGCCTCGACCAGCGCCCGCGAGGCCGCCAGCCGGAACGAGGACACCGGCGCGAAGGTCCAGAACTCCTCCAGCTCGCGCGTGCCCACGGTGCGCTCGTAGACCAGGGCCTGGCTCAAGAGGTCGATGCGGTCGGCGTCGCGCACGATCTCGGCCTCGATGGAGTCCTGGGCCTCGAACCGCTCCCAGGCCGCGCGCCACCCTCCGAACAGCGGCAGGCCCGCGCCCAGCTCGGCCATGGCCGCCGCCTCGCCCGCGGCCTTGGCGCCCGGCGGCAGCAGGCGCGAGGCGCCCAGCGACAGGTCGCCGGTGACCGCCTCGGGCAGGTCGTGCAGGATCGCCATGGTCAGCACGAGCGCACGGTCCACGGGCCCGTCGACCAGGTCGCACAGCAGCAGCGCGGCCAACGCCACGCCGTGGCTGTGGTCGGCCACGCTCTCGGCGCGCGGGATGCCGCGCTGCACCCAGCCGGTGCGGGGCGTGGTCTTCAGGCGGTTGCCCGCCAGCAGCAGGGTGCACAGGCGATCGGCTTCGGCGCGGTCCACGGGGCCTCCTCAGTCGCGGCGGAACAGCTTCGGGTCCTGCAGCTTCAGCACGGCCCCCATGTCGCCCTTGATCTTCACCTTGCCCATCATGAACGCCGTCATGGGATTGACGCTGCCGTCGACGATGCCCAGCCAGGTGTCGTCCGAGGCCTCGACGCGCGTGGAGGCCGCCGGGTCGTCGCCCTCGTCGACGGTGCAGGCGCCGTCGGCCACGCGCAGCGTGAAGTCGCCGCCGCGGGGCCCGCCGATGCGGAACTGGATCGAGGCCTTCCAGTCGCCGGCAGCCGCCGGGTCGAAGCGTCCGGGCATGGACAGGAAGAGCGTGCGGCAATCCATCGGGATCCTCCGGAACGGGACGTGCGGGTCGCGATGCGGTCGCCCGCAGGATAGCACGCGGCCGCGCGGCGGGCCACGACGGAACGACGAAGGGCGGCCCGCCGGGCCGCCCTCGCGTCGCCGGATCCATGGCGCGATCAGAACATGAACGCCGCGCGGACCTCGAACCACTTGGCGTCGCCGGTGGCCTTCCAGCGGGCCGACAGGTCGATCTTCGAGAAGGTCATGCCGGCCGTGGGCACGAACGACCACTCCTCGACCTCGCTGAAGTAGCCGACCTCGGCGCCCAGGCCCAGCGGCAGCACCGCGAAGCGGGCGCCGGCGGTGGCGTTCCACACGTCGATGTCCTCGCCGCCGATGGTCACCGAACCGATGGTGACGTCCTCGCTCGAGAAGGTGGTCCAGCCGAAGTCGCCGGTCAGCGTGGCCAGCGGGGTCAGGCCCTGCTGGTAGACGGCGTGGATGCCGTATCCGGCCTTGAAGAAATCGCCGAAGTCGCCCGTGGGCGCCGCGACGTTGGCGCCGATGCCGAAGCCGGCCAGGGCGGTCGAGGCGAAGGCGAGGGCCGCGACGGCCGCCAGGGCAAAGATCGTGGTCTTGCGCATGTCCAGGACTCCTTTCCGCGCCGGGCGCGGGGTCTCGATCGGTTCGCGGGCAGGGCAGGAGGTGCCGTCGGCCCGATTCTGGGGCATTCCCCGCGCTTCCTGCAAGTCCCGGGCCCAAAAAAAGGAGGCGGGCCCGCCAGGGGCCCGCCTCCACGCCGTGACCGGGATCCGGCCTAGCCGTTGCTCATCGCCTCGAGCTTCAGCAGGCGCTCCCACTGGTCGTCGACCCACTTCTGCGAGGCCTCGAGCAGGTGCTCGTTGCCCGGCTTGAAGAGGTGCTTGAAGCGGCCCTGCTTCTTCAT
>DAOPJF010000541.1:0-2029 GCA_035399525.1 Candidatus Krumholzibacteriia bacterium
CACCGGGTCGTAGTCGGCGAACGACTGGCGCACCGCCTCGGAGGCCGGGACCACCAGGGGCTCGATGACGGCGGCGCCGCCGGCGAAGGCCTGGGGATCGACCGCGATGGTCAGGCGCGCCACGGCCGTCACCGTGTTGTCGCGCCGGCAGTCGAAGTCGGCGATGCGCACCTCGATCAGGCCGCGCTCGCCGGGGATGATCGCGCCCACCGGCAGGCCCGTGGTCAGCACCTCGAGGTCCTTGGGCACCAGCCCGTCGCCGAAGGACCACGAGCCCGCGGCCTCGACGAAACGCGCCGGGGCCAGGTCGTTGCGCACGACCACCCAGCAGTCGACGTCGCCGGCGGCGCCGGCCTCGAGGGTGTCGACGATGGCCTCGGCGGACCAGGACAGGAAGACCAGGCCGTCGAGCTCGCTGGCGGCGGCCGGAGCAGCGGCCAGCATCAGCAGCAACGGCAGCGCGACGCAGGCTGTGGCAGAGCGGATCGGCACGGCAGGCCCCTTCCCGGGCGGATGGCGGGTCGTCGTCGGTCCCGGTCACGTTACGGCGTCGGACGGCCCCGCGCCACCCGGCGATCAGAAGGGCAGGCTGACCTTGCGGTCGCCGGCGGTGACCTCGCCGATGCGCACGGCGTCGGTGACCGCACCCAGGTCCAGGCCCCGCGGCGCCATGACCACCAGGCCGATGCCCATGTTGAAGACCCTGTGCATCTCCCGCGGCTCGACGGCGCCCAGCTCGGCGATCAGCCGGAAGATGGGCGGCACCGTCCACGCCGAGGGATCGACGTGCACGCACAGGCCGTCGGGCACCACGCGCGGGATGTTGTCCCAGAAGCCGCCGCCGGTGATGTGGGCCAGGCCGTGGACCGCCTCGCGGCCGTGGGCCTGCCACACCGCGCGCAGGTCGCGCAGGTAGCTGCGGTGCACCGCCAGCAGGGCATCGCCCACGCTCGCCCCGCCGAGGGCCGCGGGCGTGGCGTGGACCGCGAGACCCGCCGTCTCCAGCAGCACCTTGCGCGCCAGCGAGTAGCCGTTGGTGTGCAGGCCGGTCGAGGGCAGCCCCCAGACCGTGTCGCCGGCGGCGATGCGCGAGCCGTCGATGACGTGCTCGGGCAGCACGCGGCCGACGATGGTGCCGGCCACGTCGAACTCGCCCGCGGCGTAGACGCCGGGCATCTCGGCCGTCTCGCCCCCCAGCAGCGCGCAGCCGTTGTTGCGGCAGCCGCGCGCGAAGCCCTCGAGCACCGCCGGCAGCACGTCCTCCTCGAGGCGGCTGGTGGCGAAGTAGTCCAGGAAGAACAGCGGCTCGGCGCCCTGCACCAGGATGTCGTCGACGCAGTGGTTGACCAGGTCCTCGCCCACGGTGTCGTAGCGGTCCATGAGGCGCGCGATCATCACCTTGGTGCCCACGCCGTCGACCGAGGCCACCATCAGCGGCTCGCCCGGCGCCGGCTGGAACAGGCCGCCGAAGGCCCCCACGTCGTTGCGCACGCGCGGATCCCAGGTGGACTTGATGGCGTCCTTGGCGCGCGCGAGGGCCCGCGTGGCCGCGTCGATGTTCACGCCGCTGTCCGCGTACTTCATGGCTCCGGCTCCCGGGAGGCGAGGGGGATAACGACCGCGGCGGCCGCGGAGGCCGCCGGGGCGAAGATAACCGCCGGATGGGCAGGGTTCAAGCGTCGGCGGCCGCCGCGGGCTTCAGGCCGTGCAGGGCCAGGCGCCGGTTCAGGGCGTCGAGCACGGCGAACACGATGGACTGCTGGCGATTGTGGTCGGCGCGGCAGGTGCCGAAGAGGGTGTCGGTGCGCCGCCCCTCCACCAGGTCGATGGCCACCAGCACCACCGAGGCCCCGCCGACGGTCTCGGTGCGGATCTCGTTCAGGTGCAGCATCAGCGGATCGGCCACCAGCTCGGCGATCGCCGCCAGGGAAGCCTCGGCCACGGCCACCACGTCGGCGGCCACATGGTTGGGCACCTCGCGGGTGCCGCTGGCCTCCAGGTCGCCCGCGAGGTGCCCAACCATGAGGCC
>DAOPJF010000542.1:0-2028 GCA_035399525.1 Candidatus Krumholzibacteriia bacterium
GCGGGCTTCGTGCAGGTGTTCCTGAAGATCCTGCTGCCGGCCTTCGGCGTGGGCATCCTGGGCTACTTCATGGCCAAGATGTACCTGCCCGCGTCGATCCCCATGCGGCCGGCGGTCGTCGGCTTCCTGGCGGGCATGGTGCCGGTCATCGTCTTCTTCGTGCGGCTGGGCCTGACCGCCGGTCCGAAGGAGAAGGCCGGCCTGCTGGCCCTGCTGCCGGTGTACGTGGCCGGCGGCACGTTCTTCATGATCCTGCACCTGAACGGCTCGGCCCTGACCCAGTGGGCCCGCGACAACACCGACCGGCAGGCCCGCGCCGTGCCGGCAGCCATGCAGCAGGAGGCGCTGCCGGGCTACTACATCAACGCCAAGGAGTCGACGCCGCGGCCCGACCCGCGCGGCCTGGTGGTGGTCGACCAGGCGGCGACCGCCCGCATGTACGGTCTCAAGCGCATGGACGAAAGCGCCGTAGCCCGCATCGCCGCGCAGCCCGACGTGGCGGTGGTCGCGGTGGACGGCGCCTCGCCACGCGACCTGCGCGACCGCGCCACCCAGGTCTATCCCGACGGGGTGGTGAAGGTCGAGGAGTCGACCGGCGCCCACGGCGAAGCCATCGTCTCGGTATCGGTGCCCGACGGCGCCGAGCCGCTGCGCGAGGTGGCCTTCGTGCGCGACATCGACGGCCGGAGCGTGCCGCTGTTCATCATCGACACGCACCTCGAGCACGAGATCTACGGCGGCTACCGCGAGCGCTACGGCCACGACCCGACGTACCTGCCGCCGGGCCAGTACCTGCGCGTGGCCAACAGCGAGCTGTACCAGAGCTTCAACGCGCTGTTCGTGGTGCTGGGCACGCCGCTGATCGTGGCCTTCTTCGCCTGGATGATCAAGCGGGGCCGCGGCATCAGCACCGCGCGCAAGCTGTTCATCGGCCTGGCCCTGACCACGCTGGCGCTGCTCCTGATGGCGCTGGCCGGGCTGCTGAGCCAGAACGGCGCGGTGAAGGTCTCCAGCTTCTGGCTGATCGGGTTCTACCTGATCATCACCATCGGCGAGCTGTGCCTCAGCCCCATGGGCCTGTCGCTGGTGACCAAGCTGTCGCCGTCGCACCTGGTGGGCCTGACCATGGGCGGCTGGTTCCTGGCCACGGCCTTCGGCAACAACTTCTCGGGCTTCTTCGGGGGCATCCAGCACTCGATGACGCCGGTGGCCTTCTTCCTGCTGCTGGCCGGGCTGGCCGGCCTGTCGGCGCTGTTCATCTTCCTGCTGTTGCCCAAGCTGGAGGAGGCCATCAAGCAGTACGGGGCCTGATCGGGCCCGTTCAGCGGACGGAACGCAGGGGCCGCGCCCGCCCGGGCGCGGCCCTTTGCCGTTGAGGCGGCCGCGGCCATGCTGTAGATTGTCCCGTCAACCTCCCTCGGCCCCCTTTCCCGCGAGGTGATCGTCTTGAAGCGCGTCATCGGCATCTGGTTTCTCACGTTCGTCGTGACGGTGGCCTTCCTGGTCTGGCAGAAGGTGTCCGGCCCCACCTACCCGAAGCGCGGCGAGGTCGACCTGGGCGCCGGCGCGTTCAAGGTCGAGCTGCTGCGCACCCACAGCATCAACGGCGACATGCCGGTGGTGATCGTGCCGGGGCCCGTCGGCCAGGGCGATCCCGAGGTGTCGGGCACCGTGGTCTGGCGCCGCTACCAGGCCGGCGACGAGTGGCAGCACACGCCCATGCGCAACGAGAACGGCGTACTGAAGGCCGAACTGCCCCGGCAGCCCATGGCCGGCAAGCTCGAGTACAGCGTCGAGCTCACCCGCGGCGCGGTGACCGCACGCTTCCCGCACGACGAGACGGCGGTGGCCCGCTTCAAGGGCGACGTGCCGTCGCTGGTGCTGATCTTCCACGTCACCTGCATGGTGCTGGGCATGCTGTTCTCGACGGGCGCCGGGCTCGATGCGCTGACCGGCGGCGCCTCGGCGCAGAAGGGCCTGGCCAGGATCACCTTCGTGTTCCTGTTCCTGGGCGGCTGCGTGCTGGGT
>DAOPJF010000543.1:0-2025 GCA_035399525.1 Candidatus Krumholzibacteriia bacterium
GACTGGGCGCCGACAAGGAGCGATCCGATGCGTGTATTCGTGACCGGCGGCAGCGGCCTGGTGGGCCGCGCCCTCATCCAGCACCTGGTGGCCCGCGGCGACGACGTGGCCTGCGTGACGCGTGACCCCGCGCGGGCCCGCGGCGTGCTGCCCGGCGGCGTCGAGCTGGTGGGCGCCGATCCGACCCAGCCGGGCGGCTGGCAGGATCGGCTGGCCGCCTGCGACGCCGTGGTGAACCTCGCGGGGGAATCCGTGGGGCAGGGCCGCTGGACGGCCGCCCGGAAGCGGCGCATCCGCCGCTCGCGCCTGGCGGTCACCGACCACGTGGCGTCCGCGGTGGCGGGAGCCGGCCATGCCCTGACCCTGGTCAGCGCCTCGGCCACGGGCTACTACGGCGATGGCGGCGACCGGCCGCTGGCCGAGGACGCCCAGCCCGGCCAGGACTTCCTGGCGCGGTTGGCCGTCGAGTGGGAGAACACCGCGCGCAACGCCGAGCGGGACGAGGTGCGCGTGGTGCTGCTGCGCCTGGGCATGGTCCTGGCCCGGGACGGCGGTGCCCTGCCCGCCATGCTGCGCCCGTTCCGCCTGGGCCTGGGCGGTCCCCTGGGCAGCGGCCGCCAGTACCTGCCCTGGATCCACCTCGACGATGTCGTGGGCGCGATCCTGTTCGCCCTCGATCACCCGGAACTGCACGGCCCCGTCAATGCCGTGGCCCCGAACCCGCCGGTCCAGGCCGACTTCGCCCGCACCCTGGGCCGCGTGATCGGCAAGCCCGCCTTCCTGCCCGCCCCGGTTCCTGCCCTGCGCATCATGCTGGGTGAACAAGCCGACTTGCTCCTTAAGGGGCAACGGGCGCTCCCCAATGCCCTGCGCGCGCACGGCTACAAGTTCCGATATCCCGATCTGGAACCGGCCCTCCGCAGCCTCTTGGGGTGACCTTCGCACCGCTGCCGACAAACGAATCGACCGGCGTAATCCGCAGGCCGCAGGCCGAGGACAACGCCGGTCGATTGCGTTGGTCGGCAGCGGTGCGGAGGTCACCCCACCACGAAGGCGTCGGCGACCGTGTCGCCCCGGTCGAATCGTTCCAGGGAGAGGGATTCGATGATGTCATCCTTCTCCCGCGTCAGGATATGCCGCGCCATGCGCTTGCCCGTCATCGGGCCGAGCATGAAGCCGTGCCCGCTGAAGCCGCAGATGTGCCAGTAGCCCTCGAGGCCCGGCACGCCGCCGAGGATGGGGCGGTGGTCGGGCGTCACGTCGTACATGCCGGCCCACTGGCGCATCATGCGCACGCCGGCGGCGCGGGGGAAGTAGGCCAGCAGCGCCTTGGCGAAGCGCACCGCGAAGCGCAGCTGGCTGCGCGTGTCGAACTGCGCCGGGTCGGTCCAGTGGGGCTCGGTCGGGTCGCCGATGCCGCCGACGATCTCGCCGCGCATGCTCTGGCTGAAGTAGATGCCGTTGGAGATGGAGATGACCATGGGATCGAGGAAGGGCTTCAGGCCCTCGCTGACCATGATCTCGTGGCGCTCCTGGCGGTTGGGCAGGGACACCCCGACCATCGCCGCCAGGTGCCGCGTCCACGGGCCGGCCGCCAGCACCACCAGGGGCGAGGCGATGGCACCGCGGTCGGTCTGGACGCCGGTGATGCGGCCGCCGGTCGCATCGACGGCGGTGACCTGCGTGCGGATGAAGATGCGCACGCCCAGCCGCACGCAGGCGCGCGCGTAGCCCCAGGTCACGGCGAAGGGGTAGGCCGTGCCGTCCTCGGGGCAGAAGGTGGCGCCCTTCAGCGCCGCGATGTCCAGGTCCGGCACGATGCGCAGGCAGTCGCGCGGCTCCAGGAACTCGGTGGGCACGCCGCAGCGGTTCTGCAGGGCCACCGCGTCGCGCATCGAGGCGAGGTGCTTCTCGTCCTCGGTCACCATGAGATAGCCGCCCTGCCGGAAGAACACCTGGTAGCCCAGCTCGGCGGACATGTTCTCGTACATGCGCACCGATTCCTGGGCGAGGCGGATGTTCTCC
>DAOPJF010000544.1:0-2016 GCA_035399525.1 Candidatus Krumholzibacteriia bacterium
GCGGTTTCCGGCGAAAACTAGAGAGCTATGGGAACATATAGCGTTCCCGCCTGAGTCTGTCCACCGGGAGGATGTATCGTGAACACCCGCATGTTGTGCGCCCTGATCGCCCTGGTCCTGCTCGCCGCCGTGGCGGGCTGCAGCGACAACAGCAGCGAGCGCCAGCAGGTCGTGTGCGAGGTGCAGTCGGTCAACGCCGGCGCCCCGCTGGTTGCCGCCTACGTCCAGGACGGCGGCGACGGCGTCATCGACGGTGTCGATGACACGTTCCCGACCGACCTGGTGTCGGTGGCCTTCACCGCCCGCCCCTACGCCGCGGACGTCTCGAGCATCGTCTCGGACGGCGTCTACAGCTCGTTCATCATCACCAGCTACGACCTGCGTTGGCAGCCGGGCGCCAACGCCCCGGCCGGGCTGGACCTGAGTGCCTACAACGTCGCGGGCGCACCGTTCTACCTGCAGGTCCTGGTGGGCGATGACGCCGCCGGAGCCGTGCTCGTGGGCGGCCGCGCGGTGAAGGAAGCCGTCGCCGGCGTGCTCGGCCTGGGCTGGAGCGGTGCGCAGGACTTCACGGCCTACGCCATGCTGTCCTTCACGGGCCATGCCAGCGGCAGCGAGCACGAGACCACCATCGAGAGCGGCGTGCCGGTGACGTTCACCTACGCCGTGGCGCAGGACTAGCCGCTCCGCTCCGCAGCGAGCCCGATCGCAGCCAGGCGCTCCCCGACCAGTGCGGGGAGCGCCTGCCCGCCTGTCCAGGCCACGTCCAGCCGGGCCACCGCCACCGGCAGGTCGGCCGGCCAGCGCCCCTGCAGCTTGACCCAGTCCTTCTCCGTGGTCACGGTCAACGCGGCGCCCGACGCCCGGATGGCCGCCGTGATGCGCGCCAGGCGCGCCGGGGCATAGGGCTCGTGATCGGCGCAACGCACGGCCAGGGTCGGGGCCGCCCCGATGATGCCCGCGGCGCCCGTCTCGAATCGCACCGGGTGCGCGATGCCCGACAGCGCGGCCCAGGGACCCGCCGGCCGGCAGGCGTGCCCCGAGGGGTCGGCCAGGCGGACCGTCCGGACGAAGCCGACCACCGCGGCCGGGCCGCCGGTCGGCGCCACCGGCGGCGCCGGCGACTCCACCAGCCAGACCGCGGCCCGTGCCGCCCCGGCAGCGGACTCGCGCCAGGAGCCGAACGGCGCCACGGGCCCGGTGCAGGCCACGAGCCCGGGGCTCTCTCGCCAGGCATCCAGGATCACGACGTCGAGGTGCCGCCCCACGCCGGCCGTCTGGTGACCGTCTTCCAGCAGGATCACCGAACCGCGGGGCAGGCGCCCGGCGAGGTGGTCCAGGCCGGCGGCCCGACGCCGGGCCTGGAGCACGAACCAGCCTGTCCCGGCGAGGGCGGCGGCCATCAGGCGGGCTTCGTCGGCGGCCTGCGGGTCGTCCGGTGCCACCGTCAGCGGGCCCGGCTGGCGCGATCCGTACCCGCGGGTCAACACGGCGCCGGACCAGCCCGCCGCGGCCAGGCCCTGCGCCAGGGCGATCGCCACCGGCGTCTTGCCCGTCCCCCCGAGGGCCAGGTTGCCGACCGAGACGACGCCCAGGCCCGGCGGCGGGGCCGGCCGGGCGGCCACGCGCCGGGCTATGGCCCGGTCGGCCAGGGCCGTCGCCCAGGCCGCGATCCCGCGCGGCGGTTCCGCGCCGGGCTGCCGTCGCGACCAGGCGCGCACGTACCACGGGCGCAGGTCCAGGATGGTCATCGCGTCCCTCCCTCGACCCCGAAGAACGCCTGCAGCCGGGCGCGGACCGCGGCGACCTCGGCGTCGCCGGCGTCCCGCGCGACCGTGAGCGTCGGTCCGGCGTGCACCCGGACCCGGCCGCCCGGCAGAGGCACGAGGGTGCGGTCCCAGGTGCCGAGCGTCACGGCGAACCGGGCCTCGGCCCGCAGGGGCACGATGGGCACCCCGGTGCGTCGGGCCAAGTGGATGACGCCGTCGCGCACCACGCCGAACGGTCCCTTGGGTC
>DAOPJF010000545.1:0-2010 GCA_035399525.1 Candidatus Krumholzibacteriia bacterium
CGGGACACCCCATGGGCCTGTTCCCCAGCCACCCCGACGCCCCGCGCGTGGTGGTGACCAACGGCATGGTCGTTCCCAACCATTCTTCGGGCGACGACTACACCCGCATGGCCGCCCTGGGCGTGACCAGCTACGGGCAGATGACCGCCGGCAGCTACATGTACATCGGGCCCCAGGGGATCGTGCACGGCACGACCATCACCATCCTGGGCGCCGGCCGCCTGTACCTGGGCGGACGGGGCGACAGCCCGTTGGCGGGCGCACTGTACGTCTCGAGCGGCCTGGGCGGCATGAGCGGCGCCCAGGCCAAGGCGGCGGTCATCGCCGGCTGCGTGGGCGTGCTGGCGGAGGTCAACCCGACGGCGGTGAAGAAGCGGCACGAGCAGGGCTGGGTGGACGAGGTGTTCACCGACCTGCCGGCGCTGCTGGCGCGCATCCGCACGGCCAAGGCGGACCGCGAGGCCGTGGCCCTGGCCTACCAGGGCAACGTGGTCGACCTGTGGGAGGCGCTCGCCGACAGCGACATCGCGGTCGAGCTGGGCAGCGACCAGACCTCGCTGCACATCCCCTACACCGGCGGCTACTACCCCGCCGGCATGAGCTACGACGCGAGCAACCGCCTGATGGTCGCCGACCCCGCGGCGTTCAAGGCGAAGGTGCAGGCCACGCTGCTGCGGCACATCGCCGCGGTCGAGCGCTGCACGGCCCGGGGCACGCGCTTCTGGGACTACGGCAACGCCTTTTTGCTGGAGTGCACGCGCGCCGGGGCCGACCTGGCCCGGCCGGGCGGCGGGTTCAAGTATCCCAGCTACGTCGAGGACATCATGGGCCCGCTGTGCTTCGACTACGGGTTCGGGCCCTTCCGCTGGGTGTGCACCAGCGGCCGCGCGGCCGACCTGGAGACCAGCGACCGCATCGCCGGCGACGTCATCGAGCAGCTGGCCGCCGCCGCGCCCGACGAGACGCGGCAACAGTACCTGGACAACCTGCGCTGGATCCGCCAGGCCGGCGCCAACCGCATGGTCGTCGGCAGCCAGGCGCGCATCCTGTACAGCGACGCCGAGGGCCGGCGGGCCATCGCCGCGGCCTTCAATGCGGCGATCGCCGACGGCCGCCTGTCCGCGCCGGTGGTGCTGGGCCGCGACCACCACGACGTCTCGGGCACCGACAGCCCCTACCGCGAGACCAGCAACATCCGCGACGGCTCGATGTTCACCGCCGACATGGCCGTGCAGAACGTCATCGGCGACGCCTTCCGCGGCGCGACCTGGGTGTCGCTGCACAACGGCGGCGGCGTGGGCTGGGGCGAGGTCATCAACGGCGGCTTCGGCATGCTGCTGGACGGCAGCGAGGCGGCCGACCGCCGCCTCAGGGGCATGCTGCACTGGGACGTGAACAACGGCATCGCCCGCCGCGCCTGGGCCCGCAATCCCGGCGCCGAGTTCGCCATCAGGAACGCCATGGCGGCCGAGCCCGGCCTCGTGGTGACGATGCCCGAGCACGCCGACGAGGCGGTCGTCGACCGCGCCGTCCGCGACGCGTTCCACGACTGACCCCTGGAGAGGACCGCATGGACGCCCGCGCCGAACGCCTGCCCCGCCCCCACGTCGCCGCCCTGGACGCCGTCCTGGGCCAGGAATTCCGCGTGCTCGACGACGGCCTCGTGCGCGTCGTCGACTACATGGGCGACGACGCCGCCGTCGTGCAGGCCGCCCGCGTCAGCTACGGCGCCGGCACCAAGGCCGTCAGCGACGACCGGGGCCTGATCCGCTACCTGCTGCGCCACCGCCACACCACGCCCTTCGAGATGTGCGAGCTGAAGCTGCACGTGCGCGTGCCCATGGACGCGTGGCGGCAGTGGATCCGGCACAGGACGGCCTCGGTGAACGAGACGTCCACGCGCTACTCGGTGGCCATCGACGCCGCGCAGCGCACGGCGCCGGACCAGTGGCGCATCCAGGCCGAGAACAACAAGCAGGGCAGCGACGGGTTCGCCGACCCCGAGCTGGG
>DAOPJF010000546.1:0-1998 GCA_035399525.1 Candidatus Krumholzibacteriia bacterium
CGTTGAAGCGGTCGATCCTGGCCTTCAGGGGCGCCACGGCCATCTCGATGTTGCCGCGCACGTCCTTGGTGGGATCGAGCTGGGGCTCCTGGGCCAGGTAGCCGCGGCGGATGGACGGGTCGGGGAAGGCCTCGCCGATGAAGTCGTCGTCGACGCCCGCCATGATCTTCAGGAGCGACGACTTGCCGGCGCCGTTCAGGCCGATGACGCCGATCTTGGCGCCCGGGTAGAACGACAGCCAGATGCCGCGCAGGATCTCGCGGCCCGGGGGGACGACCTTCTTCAGGCCCTTCATGGTGAAGATGTACTGCTGAGCCATGGGAAACCTTTCCTGACGGGGACCGCACTTGGCGGTTCATTGCGGGCGTTCGGGGCCCTATGATCATGCCGAATCCCGGCCTCGGCAACCCGAATCGCCCCGGGGCGAACAACGGAAGGCCGTCGGGGGTACGGTCGGCGCCCCCGACGGGACCCTCGACAGGACTGGAGCGGACATGGCCTCTGGTGCGCGCAAGTGGCTGGTGGGATGCGGAATCGGTTGCCTGATGGTGTTGCTGGCGTTCGGCGGCATCGGCACCTGCGGGTACCTCGGCATCCGCAAGGCGAAGGAGCGGGTCGACCGCATGGAGGCCGGCTACGCCGACCTGCAGGCGGTCTACGGCCCGGTGTCGGACTTCCGGCCCTGGCCGGGCGGTGCGGTGCCGGCCGATCGCCTCGAGATGTTCCTGGCGGTGCGGGACGCCATGGCGCCGGCGCGCGGGAAGCTGGGCGGCAACCTGGGCACCCTCGGCGGCAAGGGCGACGACGCCGGCAACATCCTGCGGAAGTTCGGGGCCGGCGCCAACGTGGTGCCCTCCATCTTCACCTTCATGGAGGCCCGCAACACGGCCCTGGCCGATCACGGCATGGGCCCGGGCGAGTACGTCTACCTCTACACGCTGACCTACTATGCGTGGCTGAGGCACGACCCCGAGGAACGTCCCGAGTTCATGCGGGACGAGGACGAGAGATCGGACCGCCACGGCCAGTTCACCTGGACCGTGGGGCGCCACGGCCGGGACGTGTCCGGCGACGACGAGGGGGCGTCGGGCGAGCAGCCCATGCGCGAGCTGCACCGCCTGCACCTGGCCATGCTGGAGAACCAGCGCCAGGACGCCCGTGCCGCCGGCGCCGACGAGTCCTGGCTGGCGGCCCTGGACGCCCAGTGCGAGCGCCTGGAGGCCGACCCCTATGCGCTGATGTGGACCGACGGCCTGCCGGAGGTCGTCACGGCCTCCCTCGAGCCCTGGCGCGACCGGCTGGAAGCGTCGTGGTCGCCTGCCACCAACGTGTTGGAATGGGACATGTTCAACGACGAGTGACGCCCGTCGGGCGGCGCCGCGGACGGGCCCGCGGCGCCGCCGGCCCGCGGCGATCCCCCCCCCTCGGCCCGTACCGCAGGAATCCCGGAACATTGCCCCCTAAAGACAATCTCCCAGTGGACGATAGGGATATCCCGAGCGGACGGTAGGGGATGGCCTTGATCCGTCCGGCAGGATTCCCGGCGTCCGGGCGACGCCGACCCCCGAGGAGGACCCGATGAGCAAGAAGTCCATGTTCCTGGCTGTCCTGGCCCTGACCTGCTGCGTGGCCGCGACGGCCATGGCCGGCGAACCCGCTCCCGAGAGCGTGCGCGCCCTCGCCAGCGACAAGCTGGTCGCCTACGGCAGCGACCCCGTCATCGTCGCCGCCGTCAAGGCCGCCAACGCCGAGGGCCGCACCCTCGAGCAGATCCAGGCCCGCGACGCCGAGTGGATGGCCACCCCCGGCCTGGACGCCGGCATGAAGGCCCTGATGGATTCCGAGTGCGGGCAGTACCTGCAGAAGCTGCTCGACGCGAACGCGTACTTCTCGGAGATCTTCGTCATGGACAACCAGGGCGCCAACGTCGCCATGAGCGACAAGACGTCCGACTACTGGCAGGGCGACGAGGCCAAGTTCAAGGAGTCGTACGCCGGC
>DAOPJF010000547.1:0-1984 GCA_035399525.1 Candidatus Krumholzibacteriia bacterium
CCCAACCGTAATGATAGCACGGCGCAGGGGGATCGCGCTCACCAAAGTGCCACCGGGGAAACAAAAACGCAAATCGACAGGGAGCCAACGCGCGCCGGCCCGCGAACCGACTGTCATCAAACAGGTTGCATCCAAACTAGATCCCGGTGAACCCGCCGGCGAAGATCGCCACGAGGCCGGCGCCGAGCATGCCGCCTGCCACGACCTCGGCCGGCGTGTGCCGGCCCAGCACCAGGCGTGCTGCCCCGACCACGATCCAGCCGACGGCCAGCCAGGCCGGGGAGCCGGTCAGGCTCCAGACCAGGGTCCCGAAGACCGCCACCCCCGCAGCGTGGACGCTGATCTTGAAGCGGCGGGTGATCACCTGCAGCCACAGGGCCAGCAGCGCGTAGACCAGGGACAGCTCGCGCATGGCCGCCGGGGCGCCCGCCCGGTCGAGCACGAACAGGGCGAACCAGCTGCACAACAGGGTCAGCAGCATGGGCGCCTCGCGCTGGCGGCGATCGGTGACCTCGAGGTCGTCGACCTCGCCGCGCCGCAGCATGAGCGCCAGCGCGACCAGGGGCGCCACGACCACCAGCAGCAGTTCGACGCCGGTCCACAGCCAGGTGCGCGCACCCTGCTCGCGCGCGGCCAGCAGCACGAACGCGGCGACGGCGGTCACCGGCGGGCTGACGGCGTGCGAGACGGCAACCGCCGTCCGCTGCAGGGCGCCGCGGCCGCTGCGCCCGGCGCGGGCCTCCGCCGGCCGTCCGCCCGCCTGTTCGAGGGCGCGCTGCCGCAGGGCCACCAGGGCCGGGTGCAGCCCTTCGCTGCCCAGGTCATGTTCCTCGTGCCAGCCCCGGCTCAATCCGCTGCGCGCCATGGTCAACCTCCCGCTGGAAGCCCCGCGGCGCCGCTCCCTCGACGCCACCTGACGCAAGGCTAGGGGCGCGGCGTCATCGGCAGGTGAAAGCCCGATGAAAAGCGTGCAAAAGCGACGGCGGCCCGCCTCCCCGGGGAAGCGGGCCGCCGCATGGTCCTGACGGATCCGGCGTCAGCCGCCGTGGCACTCGCTGCAGTTGAGCACCTTCCAGTCGTCGCCGATGTCCTCGGGGTGCTGGTACTCGACGCCCGCCATCGACTCGACGATCTCGCCGCTGATGCGCTCCTGCGACACGATGGTGTGGCACAGGTTGCAGTCGCGGCGGATGGTCTCGCCGTCCTCGGTGGCGTGGTTGCCGTCGTGGCAGCGGAAGCAGCCGTCGGTGGTCAGGTGGCCGATGTGGTCGGGGAAATGCCGCCAGCTGACCTTCATCTCGGGGAAGATGTTGGTCTTGAACAACTTCTGGGTCTCGCTAACGGCCGCCTGCAGGTCGGCCCCGCGGGTCTGCGCCACCTCGGGATAGTTCTCGGCGTAGTAGCTGCGCACGCCCGCGTCGATGGCCGCGAGGGCCTCGTCCTCGGTGGCGTAGTCGGCCTCCATCAGCTCGACCAGCTTGCCCTTGATCCCCGGCAGGTCCTTGGCGATCAGGCCGTTCTTCAGCGCGGTGTTGATCAGGCGGCCGGGCGGGTTGTAGTGGTGCGTCGGCCGGTTGTGGCAGTCGATGCAGTCCATGGTGCGCTTGGCCGCGGTCGCCAGCGCCGCGTCGTCGAAGTCCGACTCGCTGTCGTGGAACACCTTCACCGTGCCGTCGGCCCGGGTCAGCTTCACCCAGGGGATGTCCTCGCGCTTGTCGTCGGTCGACACGTACTCGATGGTCACGTCGTCGGCCATGTGCCAGTGGCTGCCCACGGCCGGGGCCACGCCGCCCCCTCCGCCGCCGATGTGCATCTGCAGCTGCAGGCGCCAGTGGTCGTTGCCCTCCTCGGACGCGTAGTAGTCGTGCACGACCATCTTGTCGCCCGAGAAGTGGGCGGGTCAGTGGCACTGCTCGCAGGTGTCGCGGCTCGGGCGCAGGTTGCGGATAGGCGTCTCGATGGGCCGCGAGAACTTGTTGAAGGC
>DAOPJF010000548.1:0-1984 GCA_035399525.1 Candidatus Krumholzibacteriia bacterium
TGGTGCTGGGCACGCAGCAGATGGCCCGCCTGTGGCGGCGGTTCCTGCAGCAGCGGCAGTTCGAGGGCTGATGCCGCAGCGGCAAGAAACAAATTGATCTACTAATACCTAAATTTATGTTAAGATACATAACTGAGGGAAGGATTTCGGCGGCGTGGGGGCGCTGTCGGAGCCTTGACGGGGTGCCCCTGCAGCAGGGTGAAGTCTTGTAAATATATATATTGCAATATATTGCAGGCCTTGCAACCCGTCTCTGATCCCATGTAGCCCACAAACCACCACACAGCCCAGCGGCCCCTTGGGGGTCGGTGCGGGAGAACAGCCGTGCGTCATCCGCGAATCATGCCGACGCTGATGTCCATCGTCATCCTGGCGGTCCTGGCGATCGCCGCCCCGATCCACGCCGCCGGCGACACCATCTTCGCCGGCGCCCAGGTGCACACCGTCAATATCGAGTTCAGCCAGCCCGCGTTCTGGGACTCGCTGACCGCCTACTACGATGCCGGGCTCGAGCAGTACATGGCCGCCACCGTCACCTTCGACGGGACGGTGCTCGACAGCGTGGGTGTGCGGCTGAAGGGCAACTCGTCCTACAGCCATCCCAACGACAAGAAGCCGTTCCGCCTGGCCTTCGACGAGTACATCGGATCGCAGCGGCTGGACGGGCTGAAGAACGTCCAGCTGAGCAACTGCTGGGAGGACCCGACCTTCCTGCGCGAGAAGCTGCATTGGGACGCCCTGCGCGAGGCGGGCGTGCCGGCGCCGCGGGCGAACTTCGCCGACGTCTATCTCAACGGCGAGCTGTGGGGCCTGTACAGCCTGGTCGAGCACGTGGACAAAACCTTCCTGTCGGCGCGCTTCGGCAACAAGGAAGGCAACCTCTACAAGGCGGTCGACGGCATCGGCACGGCGCCGCGCTCGGACTTCCGCTGGCTGGGCGCCGACACGAGCCTCTACACCGACCATTACGAGCTGAAGACCGAGGAGTCGCTGACCCGCTGGACGGACCTGGTCACGGTCATCGACAGCCTGAACCACGGCGGCGACCTGGCGACGGCCTTGCCCGCGGTGGTGGACATGCCCAGCCTTTACGCCGGGCTCGCGATCGACCACCTGCTGTCGAACATGGACAGCTACGCGGTGACCGCGCGCAACTTCTACCTCTACTTCGACCAGGTCACGGGCAAGATGCGCTGGATCCCCTGGGACGCGAGCCTGACCATGGGCTCGTACTGGTACGACGTGAAGAACTACGAGACGCTGCCGCTGACCTACGTCAGCAGCGCCGTGAACCGGCCCCTGGCGGCGGACGTCTTCGCGGTGCCCGAGCTGCGCAACGCCTACCTGCGCACCGCGTGCTTCCTGGCCAGGGACGTGCTGACGGTCGAGCGCCTCGATGCGGAGATCGACGCCCTGGCGGCGCTGGTGCGCCCGCACGTGGCCGCCGATCCGCGCAAGATGTACACCCTCGAGCAGTTCGACGCGAACCTGGTCTCCGACATCGATGTCGACGGCCACCGCAAGCCGGGCCTGAAGTCCTACATCGCCCTGCGTGCAGCCAACGTCGCGGCGCAGCTGGCAGCCGCCGGCATCGACTGCGAGCACGTGGCGCTGCCCGGCGACGTGGTCATCAACGAGTTCGCCGCGGACAACACCCAGGTGCTCGATCCGGCGGGCGAGGCGGCCGACTGGGTCGAGCTCTTCAACGCCACGGCCCAGGATGTGGACCTCGGCGGCTGGCGGCTGTCCGACAGCGCCGCCGCTCCCGCCAAGTGGCGCTTCCCCGCGGGCACGGTGATCCCGGCCCGGGGCTACCTGATGGTGTGGGCCGACAACGACACGCTGCAGGAGGGCCTGCACGCGTCCTGGAAGCTGTCGGCGGGCGGTGAGCAGGTGGTGCTGTCCGATGCCTCCGGCGCCCTGATGGATTCGCTCACCTTCGGACCCCAGGTCGTCGACCTGACGAGCGCGCGCATCCCCAACG
>DAOPJF010000549.1:0-1979 GCA_035399525.1 Candidatus Krumholzibacteriia bacterium
GGCCTCGCGCACGCGCTCGTCGTTGGGCAGGTTGAAGGCGATGGTCTGGATGCCCGCCCGCGTGTCGCCGGCCGAGTAGACCTCGTCCACCACCCGGATGGGCGAGTCGCTGCCGCGGTTGGGGTTCTTGTGCTCGTCGGGGATCGGCAGCCGGCTCTCGAGCCACGGCAGCTCGTGCTTGAAGCCCGCCAGGCGCTCGCTCTCGGCCGGATCGGTGACCGTCACGAAGGCCTCGAACGACGCCTTGTAGCCGAACAGCCCGTCCTCGTAGGTCTCGTAGGGTCCGATGGTGATCTCGACATCGCTGTCGAGGTCCATCCACAGCATGTCCGACGCGTAGTAGTCGTCGCTCAGGAACGCGTCGGCGCGGCTCTCGAGGAACGCCTTCAGGCTGGCGTTCTGCGTCAGGCCCGCCGCCTCGCGCAACAGCGCGGCGGCCCGGTCGAGGTCGGCCTTGAAGTAGGTCGAGTACGGGATCGCCTGCAGCGTGCCGCCGGCGCTGCGCCGCACCATGGTGAACAGGCCGTCCAGGCCGTGGGCGGGGTCGGCGATCGTCGCCTTCTCGGCCTCGGTCAGGTCCAGCGGGTAGAAGTTGGCGCCCGCCGGATGGGCCCAGGTGCCGTAGAACGGCTCGCGGTCGAAGCGGCGGTCCCAGGGCCCCATGTTGATGGTGAAGTAGCGCCGCGCACCGTCGCGCAGGCCCGCCGGCAGCTCGTCGATGCGCGCGGCCAGCTCGGCGCGGCAGGGCGTGGCCTGCTCGGCGAACAGGGTGTTCATGATCTTCGCGGCCTCGACCAGCTTGGCCAGGGCGGCGGCCTCGGACGGCGCGAGGTGGCCGGTGTCGGGCGCGATCTCCGTGCGCACGTAGGCGGCCAGGCGGGCGTCCAGGTCCGGCACGATGGGCAGTTCGCCCGCGGTCCAGGCGCAGGCGTCGGTCTCCTGGCGGGTCACGTGCTCGTCTCCTTTCGGACCGCAGCCGACCAGCAGCGCGATCAGGGCAGCGAAAGCAACGGCGCGGCCGCCGGCACGAACTGAAGACGTCATGATGGGAATCCTCCGGGGTGGGCGAGGGTCGCGGTTTGCCCGCATTGTGCCGTGCGGGGTTCCCCGCGTCAACCTCGGGACCGGCCTCCGGCAGGCAAAAAAAAACCGCGGCCGTGGCCGCGGTGGGAGAAGATGGCGGGAGCGACGAGGCTCGAACTCGCGACCTCCGGCTTGACAGGCCGGCGTTCTAACCAACTGAACTACGCCCCCGCCAGATCTCGGGCAGGAGGCGCAATATAGCGGCGACCCCCTGTCGTGTCAAATTTTTTGGAGGCGCCCGAAGGCCGGCCATTCGGGCAGCCAGGACACCCTCCAGCCGGCTGGAACCAGGGCCTGCAGGTCGCCCGCCAGGGCCGGATGGCCCACCGCCAGGACCACCCCCGAAGCCGCCAGGCCCCCGCTCCAGGCCGCCTCGCGGCCCAGGTCCAGGGGCCGATGGGAGGTCACGAGCAGCCGCTCGGCCCCGGACACCCGGTCATCGACCGCGCCGAAGGCCCGGGCCAGCGCCGGCGGCAGCCCCGCCGCGCCCTCGCCGGCCGCCAGGGGCCCCCAGCGGTCGCCCTGCGTGCGGTCGAGCCAGGCCAGCCGCCGGGCCGGATCAGCGAAATCCGCCGGCAGAAGCGACCCCAGGCGCTCCAGGGCCTCACCCGCCGCCGGGCCCGCCCCGCCGCCCGGTGCCGCCGCCACCGCGGCGTCCAGCGTCGGCGGCGCCAGGCCGGTTGATGCTGGCGCTGCGGGGCAGCGGTCAGGCGCTCTACGTCGGTCTCGAGGACGACCTCTACGTCGTGGCGTCCGAGCCGTACGGGGTGGTCGAGGAGTGCACCCGCTACCTCCGCCTCGACGGCGAGACCCCCGCGGATCCCGACGACCCGTCGGGCACCCGCGGGCAGGTCGTGGAGCTCGACGGCGACCTCGCCGGCACCGTCGACGGCATC
>DAOPJF010000550.1:0-1978 GCA_035399525.1 Candidatus Krumholzibacteriia bacterium
CCAGGTCGCCGCTGGCGTCCTGCGCCAGCGAGTTGCGCCAGAACCGGTGCGCCATCCAGGTCCACAGCACGAAGTAGATGACCCAGCGGATGGTGAACCAGCGCGGGCTGAGGTAGGCCGCCTTGTGGGCCAGCAGCGGGTTGCCCACGGCCTCGGGCCCGGCCCAGCTGTACACCTTCGAGGCCATCAGGATGACGGGCACCGCCAGCACGGCCATGACCGGCAGCGCCGCGGCCATCGTCTCGGCCATGCGCCGGACGACGATGCTCCAGCTCGCCCTGGTCACGTACTGGATGGGCACGAAGAACAGCGCCCCCAGGCTGATGGCCAGGAAGAAGGCGTAGTTCACCAGGTACGAATAGCCGAAGTGCCGCATGCCGTCGCCCTCGGCGGCGCCCAGGCCGACGGTGGCCGCCAGGCCGATCAGGCCGACCGCGGCGCTGACCGCAAAGACGCGGCCGCCCAGGCCGTCCAGGGTCGTCTTCGTGTCCGACAGGCTGGGAACGTGGTGATGAGCCAAAGCCTACTCTCCGTGCTCGGCCGGCCCCCGGGGCCGGCGCCGTTTCCCGTGGGGCGCGCTACTGCAGCGTCGCCCGGACGTCCGCGGGGACGTCGTCGATGGTCGCGTTGCGGGACAGCTGCAGCGCCCGCACCCAGGCCACGATCGCCCACCGGTCGGCGGGCTCGATCTGCGGCCCGTAGGCCGGCATCTTGCGGATGCCGTGGGTGATCGTGTTGAAGATGTGCCCCACCGGCCGCTCGGCGATGGCCGCGGTGGTGAGGTTGGTCGGCGGCGTCCAGGTGCCCTCGGCCAGCGCCTGCGCGCGGCGGTTGACCAGCCCGTCGCCGTTGCCCGACTGCCCGTGGCAGGGCGCGCAGTAGATGTTGAAGCGGTCGCGGCCGCGCGCCACCATCGCCTCGGTCACCGGCATCGGGAACGCGTCGACGAAGACCGTGTCGGCGCCGGCGGTGCCGTGCCAGAAGGCCTCGTCGTCCGAGTACTGCCCGCGGGCCACGGTGCCGTGCGGATGCTGCCGCGAGGCCCGGTCGTCGCCGAAGAACGGGTTCTCCGCCTGGTTCTTGTAGTAGGACTGCTGGTCCATGTCGTAGACGACCTGGATGCGCGGACGGTGCTTCGCGGCGTGGCTCGACCGGTAGATCAGGCCCATGGGAATGAGCGTGAGCGCGACGACCACGAGCAGCAGGTAAAGGATCCAGCGGGGCATCGCTCAGCCCTCCGTGCTTTCGTTGACGTCCTCGACCACGATGCCGCCCAGCGAGGCCAGGAACGCACGGGTGCGCTCGGCGTCGAACTTGGGATCGCGGGCCTCGATGACGATGAAGAACCGGTCCTGGGTGGCTCGCCGGAACCTCCGGTTCGTGAACAGCGGATGGTACAGGCGCGGCATCCCGTTCAGGCCCCACATGCCGAAGAACGTGGCGAAAGCGCTGAACAGCACCGTCAGCTCGAACATGATGGGGATGTTCGCCGGCAGGCCGAACAGCGGCTTGCCCGAGATCTGGAACGGGTAGTCCACGGCGTTCATCCACCACTGCATGAGCGTGGCCAGGCCCAGGCCCGTCAGGCCGCCGCCCAGGATGATGAACGGCAGCTTCGTGCCGCGGATGCCCATGGCGTCGTCCATGCCGTGGATGGGGAACGGCGTGTGCACGTCCCAGTGCTTGAAACCCGCGTCGCGCACCTTCTCGACGCCCGCGACCAGGGCCGACGGGCTCTCGAACTCGGTGAGCAGGCCGTAGAGCCGGCCGGCGGCGTTGGTGGCGGCCATCAGCGGCTCCCTCCTTCCGTGTCCTTGTGGCGCACGTGCTGGGGGATCTCGCCGTGGTAGTCGCCGACCGAGCGCCGGGCGCCGCCGTGGGCGTCGGCGATCGTCATGACCGTCTTGACCTCGGCCATGGCCACCATCGGCAGGAAGCGGATGAACAGCAGCACCAGCGTGAAGAACAGGCCGAAGCT
>DAOPJF010000551.1:0-1973 GCA_035399525.1 Candidatus Krumholzibacteriia bacterium
GTCAACGCCTTCGGCTGCGGCAGTCCGCTGGCCTTCTCGGGGGTGCAGCCCGGCCAGGTCGTGCTCGACCTGGGCTCGGGCGCGGGCATCGACCTGCTGCTGGCCGCGCGCAAGGTGGGGCCGACCGGCCGCGCCATCGGCGTGGACATGACCGACGCGATGCTGGCCAAGGCCAACGAGAACATCGCGGCGGCCGGGCTGGCCAACGCCGAGGTGCGCAAGGGCATCATCGAGCAGTTGCCCGTGGACGACGCCTCGGTCGACTGGGTCATCTCCAACTGCGTGATCAACCTGTCGCCGGAGAAGGAGCGCGTGTTCGCCGAGATCGCGCGCGTGCTGCGCCCGGGCGGGACGATGCTGGTGTCGGACATCGTGGCCGACGGTCTTCCCGAGGAGATCACCGCCAACCGGCACCTGTACTCGTCGTGCCTGGCCGGCGCCATCAGCGAGCAGGCCTACGTCGACGGCCTGCGCGCGGCGGGCCTGGTGGACGTCGAGGTGGTCGACCGCCTGGTGTACGATGCGGCGCAGCTGGTGGGGTTCATCGGATCGGAGCTGAAGGACGAGCGGGGCTGCGGCTGCAGCGCCGCCGACCTGGACCCCGCGGTCGTGCGCCGTTGGGCAGGGCAGCTGACCGGCCGCATCGCCAGCGTGAAGGTGCGGGCCTGCAAACCGGCGTGACGCGTCAACGGCAAGGACAAGGGACATGGAACACTTCGTCGACGTCGCCAAGGCGCTGGCCGACCCGAGCCGCGTGCGCATCCTGTGTGCGCTGAAGGGGCGCGAGCTGTGCGTGTGCGAGGTGGTCGACCTGCTGGGGCTGGCCACCTCGACCATCTCGAAGCACATGGCGATCCTGCGCGGGGCGCGCCTGGTCGAGTCGCGCAAGGACGGCCGCTGGGTCTACTACCGGCGGGCCGAGGCGCGCCTGTCGGGCGAGGCCGCCGGGGCCATCGCCTGGTGCGACGCCGCGCTGGCCGGGGATGACGCCGTGAAGGACGACGCGGCCAGGCTGGATGCCATCGCCTGCGCGCCGCCGACGAAGGGATGCTGCCCGTGACCGACAAGCTGAAGGTGCTGTTCCTGTGCACGGGCAACTCGTGCCGCAGCCAGATGGCCGAGGGCTGGGCGCGCCACCTGAAGGACGACGTGATGGAGGCCTGGTCGGCGGGCATCGAGACCCACGGCCTGAACCCGCGCGCCGTGGCCGCCATGGCCGAGGTGGGCGTGGACATCGCGGGCCACCGCTCGACCCACGTGGACGAACTGGCCGACATCGCCTTCGACTACGTGGTGACCGTGTGCGCCCACGCCCACGAGAGCTGTCCGGTGTTCCCGGGGCGTGCCGTGGTGGTGCACGTGGGCTTCGACGATCCGCCGGCGCTGGCCAGGGGCGCGACGAACGAGGACGACGCCATGGCGCCCTACCGGCGCGTGCGCGACGAGATCGGCGCCTTCGTGGCCACGCTGCCTGAAGCGTTGGACAACCTGGCAAGGAGGGGACGTGGCGACTGAAGCCTGCATCACCAAGCAGCCCAAGGGACTGGGATTCTTCGAGCGCTACCTCACGGTCTGGGTGCTGCTGTGCATCGCCGGCGGCATCGCCCTGGGCAAGGTGGCGCCGCAGGTGGCGCGCAGCCTCGACGGCATGACGCTGGTCGTCGACGGCGCGCCCGTGGTGTCGATCCCCATCGCCATCGCCCTGTTCTTCATGATGTACCCGATCATGGTGAAGATCGACTTCGCCGAGGTGGTCAAGGCGGGCAAGAGCCCCCGGCCGGTGCTGCTGACACTGATCATCAACTGGGCCGTCAAGCCCTTCACGATGTTCGCTATCGCCACGCTCTTTCTGGGCTACGTCTTTCGCGGGATGATCCCCGGTACAGAAATCGTCAAGGACGGCACCGAGGTCGAGCTGTTTCGTTCGTACATCTCCGGGGCCATTCTGCTCGGCATCGCGCCCTGCACGGCGA
>DAOPJF010000552.1:0-1969 GCA_035399525.1 Candidatus Krumholzibacteriia bacterium
CTGGCCAGCTACGAGCCCGAGAGCCACACCGAGCAGGCCGACGACTCGTCCCTGGGGTTCATGTCGCTGCGGCTGGTCTGGCGCCCCTGACCGGGCCCGCGGATCAGGCCTTTCCCCGTGCGCGGCCTGTTGTTATCATCCTGCGACCGATGTGACCGACCATGACCCCCGGAGGACCCCGTGCCGGCCCTGGCCTTCGTGCGCACCACCCTGCTGGATCCCCGGTCGCCCGCCTGCCTGTGGCGCCATCCGGTGATGGCCCTGCGCGTGGTGGCCGGTGCGACGGAGAACGCGCTGCTGCCCCTGGGCGAGAAGGTGGCCGTGCGCGCCCTGCGCGAGTGCCCGGTGTGCCGCTGGCGGGGGCACCGCTTCCGCAACTTCCTGTCGGCGGACGAGGTGATCCGCCACTGCATCTGCCCCGGATGCGGTTCGTTCGACCGCCATCGGCAGCTGGTGCTGGGCGTGCGCGAGGAGCTGCGCCGCCTGGGCAAGAACTCGCCCGACATGATGGTGGGCTTCTCGCTGTCGACAGCCATGCGCTACGTGCTCGAGCACGAGGGCCTGGCCCGCTGCTTCCGCAGCGACATCGACGCGGACGAGAAGCGCTTCGCCCCCGACTTCACCGCCGACCTGAGGCAGGCGCCCCTGAAGGACGCGTCGGTGGACTGGGTGTTCTGCAGCCACGTGCTCGAGCACATCCCCGAGCTGGAGCTGTGCATCGACGAGATCCTGCGCATCCTGCGGCCGGGCGGCGCCGCCTGGATCCAGGTGCCCTTCGAGCCGGGCCTGGCCCACAGCCGGCGCATCCCCGTCGATCCCCACCGCGCCCATGCCCACGCCTGGCAGTTCGCCCCCGACTTCCCGCACCTGATCGCGCGCGACGGCTGGAAGGTCACCGAGGTGGTGGCGGGCCAGCAGCTTGGCGCCGACCAGCTCAGGCGCTGCTCCATCGATCCGCTCGAGCGCTACTGGCTGGCCCGCAAGCACGGCTAGTTCCCCTCAACCCGCTGCCCCGCCGTCCGATACCCCGGGAAACCGCCCACGGCGAAAGGTGGCCCGATGGTATCGGCGGACGTCTTTGCCCAGATCGAGAAGATGGGCGAACTGCCCAGCCTGCCCCAGACCCTGCTGGAGATCCAGAAGGTCGCCAACGACGACCGCTCGAGCGCCGAGGACCTGGCCGCCTGCATCCTGCGCGACCAGTCGCTGACCGCCCGCGTGCTGAAGGTCGTCAACAGCGCGATGTACCGCCGCAACAACGACGAGGAGATCCGCACGGTCCACCGCGCGGTCATCCGCCTCGGCTTCGAGACCGTGCGCAAGCTGGCCCTGGGTCTGTCGGTCTTCGACATGATGAGCAAGCTGTCGCGCTCGCCCTTCCTGGTGGAGATCGCGCGCCACTCGCTCGTGACCGCCGGCATCGCCCAGCTGCTGGCCGAGACCTCGGGCCGCGTGCCGGCCGAGGAGTCGTTCGTCGCGGCGCTGATCCACGACATCGGCAAGGTGGTGCTGGTGGAGTGCTCGCCGGCGGCCATGGAAGAGGTCTTCGCCTCGGGCATGGCGGGCGACGACGGCCTGATCGCCGAACGCAAGGTCTTCGGCATCACCCATGACCGGGCGGGACGTCGCCTGGCGCGCCGCTGGAAGCTGCCGGTCGAGCTGCAGAACATGATCGGCGACCACCACGACTTCGACCCGCTGGCGCCGCCGCGCAACGTCGAACCGGCGCTGGCGGTGCTGGTCTACGCCGACGCCCTGAGCCGCTGCGACGCCTCGAAGGAAGGCAAGGCGCGCAGCGCCGCGCTGACCGAGCGGGCGTCCAGGGTGCTGGGCATCCCCGTGCGCCGGGCCGAGAAGCTGCAGGACGACGCCGGCGAGATCGTGCGCGAGCTGGCCGACCTCGTGGGCCTGGACCTGGGCGACCTGAGGCAGTACGGCTGCCTCGTGAACACCGAGGGCAGCGTCGCGG
>DAOPJF010000553.1:0-1961 GCA_035399525.1 Candidatus Krumholzibacteriia bacterium
GCGCTTGCGCGTGATGTCGCCGCCGTAGCACTTGGCCGTCACGTTCTTGCGGTACGGCTTGACCGTCGTGCGCGCCAGCACGCGCGTGCCCACGGCCGCCTGGATGGCGACGTCGAACATCTGCCGCGGGATCAGCTCCTTCAGCTTCTGGCAGAGCTTCAGCCCCCAGCTGTAGGCGTTGTCCCGGTGCACGATGCAGGTCAGGGCATCGACGATGTCGCCGTTGATCAGGATGTCCAGGCGCACCAGGTCGTCCCTGCGGTGCGCCCGGTACTCGTAGTCCAGCGAGGCGTAGCCCTTGGTCACCGACTTGAGCTTGTCGTAGTAGTCGACCACCAGCTCGTTGAGCGGGATGTCGAACTCGATGTTCACGCGCTCGGGGTCCAGGTACTCCATGCGCGTCTGCACGCCGCGCCGCTCGAGCGAGATCTGGATGACCGGGCCCACGTAGTCCTTCGGCGTGATCACCGAGGCCTTCACGATGGGCTCGCGAATCTCGATGATCTCGCGCGGGTCCGGCAGCAGCGCCGGGTTCTCGAACAGCTTCAGCTCGCCCGACTTGAGCATGACCTCGTACTCCACGCCCGGCAGCGTGGCGATCAGCGACAGGCCGTACTCGCGCTCGAGCCGCTCCTGCACGATCTCCATGTGCAACAGGCCCAGGAACCCGCAGCGGAACCCGAAGCCCAGGGCCGCCGAGGTCTCCTTCTCCCAGGTCAGCGAGGCGTCGTTCATCTGCAGCTTCTGCAGGGCGTCCAGCAGGTCGTTGTACTGGTCGTTGTCCACGGGGTACATGCCCGAGAACACCATGGGCTTGGCCAGCGCGTAGCCCGGCAGCGCCTCGGGGCAGGGGCGCTCGCCGCTGGTGACGGTGTCGCCGACGCGGACGTAGCGCACGTCCTTCGCGCCGGTGGCGATGTAGCCCACCTCGCCCGCGGTCAGCGACTTCTGCGCCACGCGGGTCATGCGGAACCAGCCCAGCTCGTCGGCGGCGTAGCGCCGGTCGTTGCCGAACATGCGGATGGGCTCGCCCTTCTTCAGCGAGCCGTCGAAGATGCGCACGTAGGCCACGGCGCCCACGTAGGCGTCGAACACGCTGTCGAAGATCAGGGCCTTCAGCGGCGCCTCGGGGTCGCCCTTGGGCGCGGGCACGCGCTCGACGATGGCCTCGAGCAGTCCCGGGATGCCCTCGCCCGTCTTGGCGCTGACCTTGACGATCTCGTCGGGGTCGCAGCCCAGCAGGTCGATGAACTGCTCGGCCACGTAGTCGGGCCGCGCCGCCGGCAGGTCGATCTTGTTGATGACCGGGATGATGGCCAGGTCGTGCTCGAGCGCCAGGTACATGTTGTTGATGGTCTGCGCCTGCACGCCCTGCACGGCGTCCACCACCAGCAGCGCGCCCTCGCAGGCGGCCAGGCTGCGGCTGACCTCGTAGTGGAAGTCGACGTGTCCCGGGGTGTCGATCAGGTTCAGCACGTAGGCCGTCCCGTCCGGGGCCTTGTGGTCCATGCGGATGGGGTGGCTCTTGATGGTGATGCCGCGCTCGCGCTCGAGGTCCATCGAGTCGAGCACCTGCTCCTGCATGGCCTTGCCGGTGAGCGTGCCCGTGTGCTCGAGCAGGCGGTCGGCGAGAGTGCTCTTGCCGTGGTCGATGTGCGCGATGATGCAGAAGTTGCGCGTCCTGTCCTGCGAGGCGGCCATCGTGCTCCCTGGTTGCCCGGTCCCGGGCGGCTGGTCGTGCGGCGGCGGGCGCCCTGGGCGCCCGCCGATCAGCCGTGAAAGTTAGCGCTCAAAAGGTCGTTCGCCACTGGAAAACGACGTAGGACACCGCGGGCGGCCCCCCGGGCACGTCCGTTCCCGGGGGCCCGAACTTGTCGTCCCAGCGGTTGGGCACCGGCACCGGGTCGGTGTCGAAGTCGAACAGGTGGGCCCCCACGTAGGCATCCAGGGCGATGATCAGC
>DAOPJF010000554.1:0-1935 GCA_035399525.1 Candidatus Krumholzibacteriia bacterium
TGTACCTGGTGTTCCTGTTCCTGCTCGGCGGCATCGGCCTGCTCTCGGAGCTGGCCGACGGCTGATGCCCGCGGTCAGGGATCGAACCTGAGGGCCGCCACCCGGCTCCAGGCGATGCGCTCGGCGCCGTCCGGGCCGATGACCAGCACGCCGGCGTTGTCGGCGTCGATGTCGTTGCCCTCGGTCAGCAGCAGCGTGCCGCCGTCGCGCAGGGTGACGGTGCAGCCCTGGTCGCCGGGCTCGAGCGCGGCCACCAGGCCCAGGGGGATGGTGTAGTCGCGACCGGCGTGCTCGCCGTCGAGGATCTCCCACGTCGAGCCCTCGTCCAGGTCCAGGACCAGCCGGCCCCGGCGCTCGCCGCCGCCCTTGATCGCGACCCGGCCTTCCAGCGGGCGGGCCGCCCCGAAGGCGGCGCGCGCGGCCCCCGACGGACCCGGCGCGGCGAAGGTGACCTTCACGAAGTCCTTCCAGGGCACGGTCACGCGGCCGGTGCCGGGCACGTGCACCGCCAGGCCGCGGTTGTCGTCGTTCACGTCGTTGGTGCCCGACAGCGCGAGCACGTTCCCGTCGCGCAGCGTGACCGTCGAGCCGCCGCGGCTGCGCGCGATGGCGGCGATGTCGCCCATGGGGATGTCGTGGCTGCCCGCGTCGTCCTCGCCGTCGAGGATGTCCAGGTCGCAGTTCTCCGAGACGTCCCACTGCACGAATCCGGCCAGCACGCCGCCGGTGGTGGTCACCTCGCCCGCCAGGCGCTGCCAGGGCGGCAGGGCCCCGGCCGGGGCCTGCGCGAAGACGATGCCGCGCACGTCGTCGAAGTCGAGCACCGTCGAGTCGCCTCCGGCCGTCGCGACGGTCAGGTCGCCGTCCAGGTCGCCGCGGCCGGGGCGCACGGGGTAGCGGTTGCCGTCGACGGTCTCGACCACGCCGTCGTCGCGGCCCAGGGTGACCCGGGCCACCTGGCCGTAGCGGCACACCAGGCGCCGCGAGAGATCGACGCGCCGGCCGCCGTCCAGGGCGTAGGCCAGGCGGTCCACCAGGCCGTGGGTGGCGAAGTAGGCGTCGCGGCGCTCGCGCGCGAGGTCCTTGAGCATGGCCTCGTCGACCAGGCCCTCCCAGGGCGACGAGTCGCGGTCGGCCGCGAACAGGTCGTCCCACCAGGTGTCCCAGCCGTCGAAGCGCAGGAACCCGACGAGGTCGCGGCCGTCGCGGTCGGTGACGGTGCCGTAGATGGCGCCGGCGGCGGGATCGGTCGCGTCGGTCGGGGCCAAGGGGGCCTCGGCGCCGGCGGCGCCGGCCAGCAGCAGGCAGGAGACGATCAGGGCAAGGCGCATGGGCGGTCGGCCTCCGGGTTCGGGTGTCGGCCTCCAGACGTGGGCCATGTCCGGAAAGTTGCCTTTCAGGCGAGCGCCCGCCCCAGGTGGTGCATCTGCAGGACCGCCGCGGCCGCCCGCGCGTCCTCCACCGCCCGGTGGGCCTGGAAGCGGTCGGCCAGGCCCATCTTCTCGAGGATCGACTCGAGGGTCAGGCCGCTGGTGCGGTGGTCGTGGGCCGCCAGCCACACCATGGCCACGGCCCTCAGATCGAAGGCCCCGCCGGCAATGCTCCCCCGGAAGTCCAGGCCGTGGCGGTCGCACTCCTGCCGCAGCAGCGGGATGTCGTAATAGGCGCCGAAGGCCGCGATGACCGCCTTGTTGCGGGGGCCGTACCAGTCCAGGAACCTCCGGCCCACCTGGGCGAAGGTGTCCTTGTCCGCCACCATGGCCGGCGAGATGCCGGTGATGCCCGTGATGAACGGCGGGATGGGGTGGCCGACCGGCCGCACCAGCTCGCTGAACTCGGCAGTCACCTCGAGGCTGCGCCGGTCCAGGCGCACGGCGCCGATCTCGATGATGCTGCTGCGCTCGATGGTGATGTTGCCCTCGTCCTCGGCCGGGC
>DAOPJF010000555.1:0-1931 GCA_035399525.1 Candidatus Krumholzibacteriia bacterium
CTCCACCTTCAGCAGCGCGAAGTAGCGCTCGTTGTCCTTGGGCGGCCGCACCTGTCCGGCGATGGTGTCGCCGGTCTTCAGGTCGAACTTCTTGATCTGGGACGGGGAGAGGTAGATGTCGTCGGGGCCGGGCAGGTAGTTGTACTTGGCCGAACGCAGGAACCCGTAGCCCTCGGCCAGCACCTGCAGCACGCCCTCGGCGTAGATCAGGCCGTTCTTCTCGGTCTGACCCTCGAGGATCTTGAAGATCAGCTCCGACTTCCGCAGGGTGCTGAGGGCCTCGATGTTCATGCCGCGAGCCACTTCCACGAGCTCGTGGATGTTCATCTCCTGCAGTTCCTTGATATCCATGTCTCTCCTCGAACCGGGTCGGTGCGAACGGGGTGTGGGGCAAGCGCGCGCGATCATGTCCGCGCGGGATGGTGGGCTGGTGCGCCCCCTGGCAATGATGGTGGCTATTCTATGGAGTCACCGTGGCGGGCCTGCAGGCCCCGGTTGGTCCGTCCATTCTAGCATGAAACGAGCCAGTGGGTAAACACCGTCTCGTACGTTTTTCCCGCAGGGTGCGGGCCCGCCCCCCGGCGGGCCCTGGGGTACCCCCAGGACCGCCCCCGGCGTCCTACGGCTGCGCGCCGCCGGCGCCGCCGAGCAGCTCCTGGTAGGTCTTGAAGTTCGTGTCCGAGGCCGTGTAATCGCCGATCTCGACCTGGGACATGCTCAGGTACAGGAAGCCCTCGGCGTTGGTCGGGTAGAGGTTCGTCATGGCGACGCCCACCTCGACGCCGCGCTGGAACAGCTCCTTCGCCTTCGCCAGGTCCTGGGCCTTCACGGCTGCATCGGTCTCGGTCTCGGCCTGGTCCTTCAGCTTCTTGCCGTAGTTGTAGTAGGTGCGCACGCGGTTGAGCATGGTCTGCGGCCGCGGCGTCTCCTCGTAGGTCGTGGCGCGGTCGAGCACACGGATGGCGTCCTCGTAGCGGCCCACCCGGTTCGAGCCGTACCAGCTGCCGGCGGCGGCCAGCATCTGGCCGTTGTCCGCGTCGTTGGACGCGTCGGTGTCGGCCTCGTTCAGGTCGACGACCTTCACGTAGAAGTCGGCGGCCCGGGCGTAGTCCTTGGCGTCGATGGCCAGGTTGGCGATCTCCAGCAGCAGGGCCTGGTCGTTGCCGTGCTCGGCCAGCAGCTGGTCGTACAGGGCGCCGGCCTCGTCGGTGCGGCCGAGGCTGGCCAGCACGCTCGCCTTGTCCAGCTGCAGGTCGTAGGCGCCGGGGTTCTGCGCGAGCACCTGGTCCAGCAGCGTCAGCGCGTCGCCCAGCAGCTTGTCCTTCTCGTTGGCGAAGGTGTCCTGCGAGGCCATCTGCATCTTCATGCGCGCGATGCTCTTGATCGGCGTGGTCGAGTCGGGCAGCGCGGCGTAGGCCAGGCGCATGTGGCCCTCGGCCTGCTCGTAGTAGCTGTCGTCCCAGTCGCGCTTGGCCTTGCTCAGCAGGTCGTTGTAGTTGTAGCGCAGCGAGGTCTCGACCTTCTCCGCGAAGCCCGCGCGGTCGATCTCGAGGCAGCGCATGTAGGCCTCGTAGGCCAGCTCGTAGTTCTTCTTGGCCTCGAGGTACTTGTCCGCCAGCGCGGCCTCCTCGCCCAGGTGGCTGTAGGCCTCGCCGAGGTAGTAGTAGGCGTCGGGCTCGTTGTCGCTGTACTGGAATCCCTCGTGGATGACCTGCACGGCCTTGTCGTAGTTCTGCTCGTCGATGTAGAGGATCGCACTGGTCGTGTGGGCGGAGCGGCAACCGACGAAGGCGGCCAGGGCCAGCAGACCGACGGGCAGGATGAAGCGCACTCTGGTCATCGAAAGAATCCCCCTAGGGATGTGCGGCGCGCGGGCGCAGGACGGATTGGGCCGTAACAGGGTGGGGACGGCCGCCGCGCACCGTGTCGCG
>DAOPJF010000556.1:0-1920 GCA_035399525.1 Candidatus Krumholzibacteriia bacterium
CTGGACGCCGCCGGCGACCTGGCGGGCGTCTGCACCACCAGCGGCCTCGCCTTCAAGATGCACGGCCGGGTGGGCGACAGCCCCATCATCGGCGCCGCGCTGTTCGTGGACAACGAGGTGGGGGCCGCCTGCGCCACGGGCGTCGGCGAGGAGGTCATGAAGACCTGCGGCAGCTTCCTGATCGTCGAGCTGATGCGCCGCGGCGCCACGCCCCAGGAGGCCTGCGAGGAGGGCATCGCGCGCATCGTCAAGCGGCACGACCGGCTGGACGAGGTGCAGGTGGGCTACCTGGCCATCGACAAGCGCGGCCGCGTCGGGGCCTACGACGTGCAGCCCTGGTTCCAGTACGCCATCACCGACGCCGACGGCGGCACCCGGCTGGTGGGCGCGCCGAGCCACCTGGCGAAGCCCTGACCTCGGGCCCGGGGCGGGCCCGAGTTGATATTGGACTTGCTGATTCCAGATTTGGCCCCTATGTTGCAAGGCGATCGTGGCGGCCCGTTGGTGGCGCCGCCGCAGCTGTGCACCGCGAGGTCCCGCCCGGGTTCCGGCTTCCTACGTGTCGTTCCGAGTCCCCCGCCGACTTTCCCGGTGTCCCGGAAGTGGAGACCATGTCGGAGTTTACCTTTGAAGGCCTGCGCCTCAGCGCCCCGGTGCTGAAGGCCCTGGCCGAGTGCGGCTACACCCAGCCGACCCCCATCCAGGAGCAGGCGATACCCCCGGCCATGGCCGGCAAGGACCTGATCGGCACCGCCCAGACGGGCACCGGCAAGACCGCCGCCTTCGCCCTGCCCATCATCGAGCGCCTGGCCCGCCGCGACCCGTCGCGCCTGGGCACCATCGGCGCCGTCATCCTGACCCCCACCCGCGAGCTGGCGCTGCAGATCGAGGAGAACCTCGTCGCCTACACGCGGCACCTGCCCCTGCGCACGGTCGTGATCCTGGGCGGCGTGTCGTCCGAGCCGCAGGTCCGCAAGCTGCGCGAGGGCGTGGACATGGTCGTGGCCACCCCCGGCCGCATGATCGACCTCTGCGAGCAGGGCCACGTGCGGCTGGAGCACCTCGAGGTGTTCGTGCTGGACGAGGCCGACCGCATGCTGGACATGGGCTTCGTGCAGGACGTGCGCCTGGTGGTCGACCGCCTGCCGAAGCAGCGCCAGACCATGATGTTCTCGACCACCATGTCGCCGCGCATCGCCAGCCTGGGCTCGACCATGCTGCACAACCCCTACAGCGTGTCGGTCGCGCCCCCGGCCACGGTCGCGGACAACATCGACCAGCGCGTGATGTTCGTGGAGAAGGCCAACAAGCGCGAGCTGCTGGCCGACCTGCTGCACAAGGCCGAGACCGAGCGCACGCTGGTGTTCACCCGCACGCGCCATTCGGCCACGCGGTTGGCGCGCCAGCTCGAGCAGCGGGGCATCCGCGCCGACGCCATCCACTCGGACCGCACCCAGGGCCAGCGCCAGCGCGTGCTCGCGGCGTTCGCCGCCGGGCGCCTGCCGGTGCTCGTGGCCACGGACATCGTGGCCCGCGGCATCGACGTCGAAGGCATCACGCACGTGGTGAACTTCGAGCTGCCCGAGGATCCCGAGAACTACGTGCACCGCATCGGCCGTACCGCTCGCGCGGGCAAGGCGGGCGTGGCGGTGTCGCTGTGCGACATCGAGGACATCTCGCTGCTGCGCGGCATCGAGAACCTGACGCGCATCCCGCTGACGGTGCACGAGGACCACCGCTGGCATGCGCCGGGCGTGGCGGCCTGCCGCGACGCGGCCCAGCGCGCCGCCCGGGGCAAGGCCCGCGCCGGCGGCGGGCGCAGCTCGGGCTCGAAGTGGGCGCGCTGAGCGGCGCACCTCACCGGCCATGGGACAAGGAAGACGGGGCTGCCGACGGCAGCCCCTTTTCGTCGGCGCCGGC
>DAOPJF010000557.1:0-1917 GCA_035399525.1 Candidatus Krumholzibacteriia bacterium
TCAGCTTCGGCCTGACGAGCATGATGTACGCGCTGTACACGGTCTGGCCGTCGACGGTGGCGCACTTCGGCACGCGGAACCTGATCTGGACGCTGCCGTTCGTCCTGGCGGGCATGGGCCGCTACCTGTACCTCGTCTACCGCGAGGCGCGGGGCGGGCGGCCCCACGAGATCCTGCTGAGCGACGTCCTGCTGCAACTGGTCATCGTCGCCTGGGTGGCGGTCGCCGTCGCCATCATCGGCACCTGAACGGATCCGGAGGGATCATGCGGACCACCGTGGCCCTGCTCGAAGCGCGCCCCGCGACCGTCGCGGACGACTACCGGCGCCTGCTGGCGCTGGCCGACCTGCCGGCAGCCGACGGCCCTGTGCGGCTGATCGCCGCGGCCGGCGACGGTGCGGCCGAGCCGGGGCGCGTGGCGCCGGCGTGGCTGGTCGCCGCCTGCCTGGAGCGCTCGGCGCCCGGCGGCACCGTGTTTCCCGTCGCTGCGGCCGGCGGGCGGGGCCGGGCGCCCGCGGACTGGTCCCCGGTGCTGGCGGCGGCGGGCGCCGCGGCGGCCGATCCCGACCAGTGGGACCTGCGGCGCGTGCACCCGCACGGGCGCGTGCCGGGGCTGGAAGCCGTGCTCCCGGCGGGCCTGCACGTGCCGGCCGGCCTGCAGGCGGCCCGTCCGCTGCTGGCGGCCGTGCCCACCGTCGGCGGAGGCTGGCCCGTCGCCGGGGCGACAGCCCTGCTGCTGCGCCTGCTGGCGCCACGGCCGCGCCGCCCGCGGCGCCTGCCGCTGGCCGAGCTGCTGGCCGAGGCCGCAGCCCTGGCCGCCGAGACCATGGCCCCGCGGGGCGCGGTGCTCGACGCCACGGTGTGGCACGTGGTCGAGAGCCCCTGGCGCCGATCGGCAGTGGGCCGCAACATCCTGCTGGCGGGCGCCGACCCGGTGGCGGTCGACGCGGTGGCGTGCCGGCTGGCGGGCGCCGAGCCGCGGCGGGTGCCCTGGCTGCGCCTGTGCAGCGAGCGCGGCGTGGGCGAGGGGCGTCCCGACCGCATCCGCCTGGTGGGACAGACCGAGCTGCTGGACCTTGACTTCGCGCTGCCGCAGCACACCTTGGTCGCCGCGGACCGCCTGCCGGCCCGCCGGCCCCTGGCCGACCTCCTTGACAACCTGATCCGCCGGCCCGCGCGCGTGCGCGGCCACCGACCCACGCCCTGGGGGCGCCTGCACGAGGCGTACGGCCGGGGGCAGAAGGCTTGACATGACCGACAACGGCTTCGTCCAGGGCCGGCGCACGATCGGCGCCACCGTCACCCTTCGCGCCCCGGCGAAGGTGAACCTGCACCTCGAGGTGCTGCGGCGCCGGCATGACGGGTATCACGAGATCGAGACCGTGCTGCAGGCGGTCAGCCTGTTCGACCTGGTGCGGGTCACGCTGCACGAGGAGTACGCCGGCGGCGCGCCCGAGATCGACCTGACGGTCGCCGGGATCGGCGGCGTGCCCGCCGACGAGACCAACCTGTGCTGGCAGGCCGCCCGCAACTTCTGCCGCGACACCGGGGTGTCGGGCCGGATCACCATCCACCTGGAGAAGCGCATCCCCGTCGCGGCGGGGCTCGGCGGCGGCAGCTCGGATGCGGCCGCGGTCGTCGTGGCCTGCAACCGGCTGTTCGGGCTCGAACTGGAAACCCCGCGCCTCGAGAAGATCGGCGGCGGGCTGGGCTCGGACGTGCCCTTCTTCGTCCGGGGGGCCACCCAGCTGGGACGCGGTCGGGGCACCCTGCTGACCCCGCTGCCGGCGGTCCGGACGGGGCAGTTCATGATCGTCAAGCCTCCCTTGGGTTTAAGCACGTCGGACGTCTACGGACGGCTCAAAATGGGATTGACAGTGCATAGCCCCGCCGCTAACATCGCGGTATTGAAGCCGA
>DAOPJF010000558.1:0-1903 GCA_035399525.1 Candidatus Krumholzibacteriia bacterium
CCCGTGGTCCGGGCCCGGCCCTCGTCCGGGGGCAGGTTCCTATTCGGCAAGGTGTTGCCGCCGTTCCGGGAGGAGGTGGCTGAAGGCGCGGCGCCGGCCCCGCGCCCGCGGATCGCCGCCGCCGGCGGCGACGGCCCGATCTTGTGGACCGCCCGCCCACCGATTACGATGGTGCCCGTTGCGTGCGGCCGGTCCTGCCGGCCGTCCCCGTCAGCAAGGATGGAGCCATGTCCGCCGACACCCCCGCCCTGCCCCCGGTCCTGGTCCGCAAGTACGGCGGCTCGAGCCTGGCCTCGGTCGCGCGCATCCGCACGGTCGCGGCCGACCTGCGCCGCGCCCGCGACGAAGGCTACGCCCTGGTGGTGGTGGTCAGCGCCATGGGCGCGACCACCGACGAGCTGGCCGAGCTGGCCCGCCAGGCTTCGCCCACGCCCCCGCGGCGCGAGCTGGACATGCTGCTGTCGGTGGGCGAGCGCATCACCATGAGCCTGCTCTCGATGGCCCTGGACGACGCCGGCTGCCCCGCCATCAGCTTCACCGGCAGCCAGTGCGGCATCATCACCGACACCAGCCACACCGACGCGCGCATCCTCGAGGTCAAGGGCGACCGGGTGCGCGAAGCTCTCGCGCGCGGCTACGCGGTGGTCGTCGCCGGTTTCCAGGGCGTCAGCCGCGAGAAGGAGATCACCACCCTCGGCCGCGGCGGCAGCGACACCACAGCCGTCGCCCTGGCCGCGGCCCTGGGCGCGGTGCGCTGCGAGATCCTCAAGGACGTCGACGGCGTGATGACCGCCGACCCGGGGCAGGTGCCCGACGCGGTCCGCCACGAGCAGCTCTCCTGGGAGGAGATGCGCGACCTCGCCGCATCGGGCTGCGGCGTCGTGCACCTGCGCGCGGTCGAGTACGCCGAGCAGCACCAGGTGCCGCTGGTGGTGCGCTCGAGCTTCCACGACGGCCCCGGCACGGTGGTGGGCCCCGGCCCCGCGCGTGCGGCCGCCCGCGCCGGGGTGCCGGCGCCCGCGCCGCGCGCCGCCTGCGACCGCGACGTCCGCTACCGCCCCCTGGTCATGCACGTGCGCGAGAACGCCGCCCGGCTGCGCCTGGTGGTGGACGACAATGCCGAGGGCCGCCGCCTGCGCGACGCGGTGCTGTGCCGCTGGGATCCCGCGGGCGCCGTGGCCGAGTGGCTGGATGCGGGCCCGGGCTTCCGCTGGGAGGTGGTGGCGAAGGCCGCCGACCTCGCGCCCCTGCGCGATGCGCTCGCGGCCGAGGCCGGCGTCGCGGCCGACTATGACGACGGCATGACCTGCGTGAGCCTGGCGGGCGGCCGGCCCGATTCGTGGCTCGAAGTGCTGCGCCACGTGGCACGCGTGCTCGAGGGGCTCGAGGTGCCGCCCTGGCGCCTGCGCGCGGACGGCAGCGCCCTGCGCATCCTGTTCAGCGGGACGCTGGCGCCGGCGGCGCGGCAGGCGCTGCACCGGGCGCTGATCCGAGGCTGAACTCGGTCTCCAGGAACTCGCGCCAGCCGCCGGGCGGCATCGTCGCCGCCGCCTCGGCCAGGAACGCCTTCGCGCGCCCGGGGTCGCCCAGCTTGCCCTGCAGCATCACGATGACGCGCACCAGCGCCCGCTGCCCCTGCGGATGGGCCGGGTGGCTGCGGTACAGGTTCTCGTAGGCCGCCAGGGCGCCCGCGTCGTCGCCCGCCTTCTCGCGGTAGTAGGCCACCCGCGCCTGGTCGTCCGGGTCCAGCAGCGCGGTCCCGGGGCCGCGCTCGATCTCGCGGTACAGGTCCAGGGCCCCCGGCACGTCGCCGGCGGCCACGCGCGCGCGGAACAGCGCCCGGTAGTCGAGGGCCGCCGCCTGCCCCCGGCCGGCCAGCATCTGCGCGCGGGCCAGGTCGCGC
>DAOPJF010000559.1:0-1877 GCA_035399525.1 Candidatus Krumholzibacteriia bacterium
GGCGTCGGTGAGCACGAGGTAGGCCGCCACCGAGCCGGTGGACGACCAGGCGTAGTAGCCCGGGTTCATCAGGATGCCTTGGCATCCGGTCTCGACCGAGGCGTCGAAGTAGAGGCGCAGGCCGTCGGTCCACGCGTAGCCGCACTGGTCGAATCCAGCGAAGGACTGGGCTGACGCCGTCATGGGCAGCAGGGCCGCGACCAGGACGAGGGCGGGAATCAGGCGGGTCATGTCAGGCTCCTTGGCTTGAAATGGTCCGTTCGATTGTACCATGGCCCGCGGCCGCTCAGAGCCGAAAACGCGGCGGCCGGCTCCCCGCCCGGGGCGCCGGCCGCCGATCCTGTCCGCCCCCGTCTACTTGCCGGCGATGGGATCGATCTTCGTGGCGAACCACGAGTAGATCTCGGGCTTGTAGACGCCGTTCTTCACCAGCTCGGCGTTGTTCAGCAGGGCTTCGGCCGCGTACTTGTCCTCGATGTCCAGGACGAAGATGAACTCGACGTCGCTGTCGTCGTTGACCACGCCCGCCGAGACCACGGCGCCCCGCTTCGCGGCCTTCTTGATGTTGTTGATCACCTGCATGCGGAAGTCCTGGCCCTCCTGCGTGTGCATGCTCTGCCAGTTCGGGCCCGGCCTGACCAGCACCAGCTGGTACATGTGCATCTCGGGTCCCTTGGGCTGGGCATCCTGGGCCAGGGCGGCCGAGGCCGCGGCCAGCAGCGTAACCAGGGCGAGCAACATCAGCGTGCGCTTCATGGGTCGGCTCCTTCAGGGGAATGGTTCGCGTTGCAACGGCGACAGTGTAACCGACGCGGGGCGCGGCGTCCATGGCCCCGGGAAGGGACCGGTCGCCGCGCCCCGGCGCGTTCAGGGCCGGACCACCGCCGCGGCCCCGTCCTGCAGGAACGCCCCGGTCTCGCGCACCTGGGCGCGCAGGCCCCGGACGACCGCGGCCCGCAGGGCGGCCGCCACCGGGTCGTCGGCCCCGCCGTCCTGGCCCATCAGCGAGGCCAGCAGGCCCTGCCGTTCGGGCAGGTGCACCACGTCGGGCCGGCGGTCGGCCTTCAGCCCGCCCAGCTCGGCCGCCAGCGCGACCGCGGCCTCGAGGTCGCCGACCTGGTCGATCAGCCCGTTGGCCACGGCCTGGGTGCCGGTCCAGGTGCGGCCGTGGGCCAGCGTCTCGGCCTTCTCGAACTCGAGGCCGCGCACCCGCGCCACGTCCGCCAGCCACGCGTTGAACCCGATCCAGTGGGCCTCGGTGTGGCGCGCCCACTCCTCGGGCGTGGGGTCGCGCATGTCCGTGCCCAGCTCGGCCATCGGACCGCGCGCGATGCCGTCCTTGTTGACGCCGATGCGGTCGTAGAAGCCCTTCATGTTGAAGAACCCGTTGATCGAGCCGATCGAGCCGGTCACCGTCAGCGGGTCGGCCATCAGCTTCGTGCCCTTGTAGGCGATGTAGTAGCCGCCCGAGGCCGCCACGTCCACCATCGACACCACCACCGGTTTCTCGGCCGCCAGGCGCTCGACCTCGTGGCACATCAGGTCGCTGGCCAGGCTCTCGCCGCCGCCCGAGTCGATGCGGAAGACCACCGCCTTGACCTTGTCGTCCAGGCGGCAGCGCTCGAGCTCGCGCGAGATGGACTCGTGGCCCATCATGATGCCCATCAGGGGATCGACGCGGTTCTCGCGGCCGCCGATGTTGCCCTGCGCGTGCACCACGGCCACGGTGCCGCCGCCGGTCCCGCCCACGTCCTTCCAGGCGACCTTGGCGTAGGTCTCGTGGTCGACGGTCTTCAGCTGCTTGTCGCCGTCCTCGCGCAGCCGGTCCTCGAGCTCGGGCAGGTAGATCGTCTCGTCGATCAGGCCGGCGGCCCGCG
>DAOPJF010000560.1:0-1874 GCA_035399525.1 Candidatus Krumholzibacteriia bacterium
CGATCGAGGCGTGGGGCATGGTGGTGGGCATGTACAGGAACGAGCCCTTGTCCAGCGGCGGCATGAACTCCTTGCCCAGGCCGGGCACGGCGTGCCGCGGGCCGCTCCACAGCCGGCTCCAGGCCGACCCGTCGGCGCCGCCCCGACCGGCGCCCGGCAGGAAGGCGAACACGCGGTCGAAGCCCAGCCAGATCGTCGCGCCGAACAGCACCAGCACCACCGGCGCCGCCAGGAACAGCGGCTTGTGCGCCAGGCACCAGTCCAGCAACGACGGGTACAGCCGCCGGAACAGGGCCACGCCGCCCAGCAGGCCGAACACGGCCACCAGCACGAACAGCGCGTTGGCCGCGTAGCTGCGGCCCGCGCCCAGGGGCAGCCAGCGCGCGGCCAGCAGCAGTGCCGCCACCACGGCCAGGGCGTGGTTCACGCCCAGGCCCGCCAGGGGGCCGGGCAGGGCGATGCGTGCGCGCGGGCGCAGCCCCGCCGGCAGCGACCAACCGCGGCGCTTCAGCAGGATCAGCGCCAGCGGCGGCAGCACCACCAGCGCCAGCACCACCGACGACAGCAGCGCAAAGGTCTTGGTGAACGCCAGCGGCCGGAACAGCTTGCCCTCGGCCGCCACCAGGGTGAAGACCGGCAGGAAGCCGATGATCGTGGTCGAGACGGCGGTCATCACCGCGCCGCCCACCTCGGCGGTGGCGGCGTGGATGACGTCGCGCAGCGAGGGCGCCGGGGCGCCCGACGCACGCAGGGCGTCGGCCTCCTCGCGCCGCGACAGGATGTTCTCCACCAGGATGACGCCCATGTCCACGATGGTCCCGATGGCGATGGCGATGCCCGACAGGGCCACGATGTTGGCGTCCACCTTCGCCAGCTTCATGACGATGAACACCGTCAGCACCGCCAGCGGCAGCACCGACGACACCAGCAGGCCCGCCCGCAGGTTGCCCACCATCACCAGCACGACGATGGCCGTGACCAGGATCTGCAGGATGAGCGCCTCGCTCAGGGTGCCGAGGGTCTCGTCGATCAGCCCGGTGCGGTCGTAGAACGGCACGATGGTCACGCGGCTGGTGCGGCCGTCCGGCAGGTCGCGCACCGGCAGCGACGGCGCGATCTCGGCGATCTTCGCCTTCACCCGGTCGATGACCGCGCGCGGGTTCTCGCCGTAACGCACGACCACCACCCCGCCGACGGCCTCGGCGCCGCCCTTGTCCAGGGCGCCGCGGCGCAGCGCCGGCCCCAGCGCAACGGTGGCCACGTCGGCCACGCGCACCGGCACGTTGTCGCGCACCGCCACCACGGCGGCCTCGAGGTCGGCCGTGCCCTCGACCGTGCCCACGCCGCGCACGACGTACTCGACGCGGTTGATCTCCAGCGAGCGCGCGCCCACGTCGCGGTTGCTCTCGGCCACGGCGCGCGTGACGTCCTCGAGGGTCACGTTGGAGACGCGCAGCGCGTCCGGGTCGACGTCGACCTGGTACTCCTGCTCGAAGCCGCCCACCGAGGCGACCTCGGCCACGCCGCCGGCCGCCAGCAGCGCCTGCTTCACCTGGAAGTCCTGGATCGAGCGCAGCTCGGCCGGGTCCCAGCCGCCGGCGGGCTTCCCGTCGGCGTCACGACCCTCGAGGGTGTACCAGTAGACCTGGCCCAGGGCCGTGGCGTCGGGACCCAGCACGGGGTTCGCCCCCGCGGGCAACGTGTTCTCGGGCAGGCTGCCCAGCTTCTCGAGGATGCGCGAGCGCGAGTCGTAGAAGTCGGCGCCCTCCTCGAAGATCACGTAGATGGTCGAGAACCCGAAGAACGAGTAGCTGCGCACGGTGCGCACCTGCGGCAGCTACTCGTTCTTCGGGTTCTCGACCATCTACGTGATC
>DAOPJF010000561.1:0-1871 GCA_035399525.1 Candidatus Krumholzibacteriia bacterium
GACCAGCCCGGCGTAGATGTACAGCAGGCGCTGCCGCTTCAGCCCGTCGATGGCGTCCAGGCCCCGCACCAGGTCCAGCAGGGTCTCGCCGGTGTCGCGCCCGAAGTCGCTGGTGTTCTGCGAGACGAGCTGGATCTCGCTGACGCCGCGCGCCACCAGGCCCCGGACCTCCTGCACGACCTCGGCCACCGCGCGGCTGCGCTGCCGGCCGCGGATGATGGGGATGCGGCAGAACGTGCAGTTGAAGTTGCAGCCCTCGCCGATCTTCACGAACGCCACGTGGGGCGGCGTCAGCAGCGGCCGGTCGAGCATACCCACGTAATGCGCTTCCATCGGGTCCGAGACGATGGGCGGTCCGGCCAGCGGGAACGCGCCCAGCCCCGGCACCGGCCCCGCCGGCGCCGCGCCGTCGCCCACGCAGGCGGCGACCACCTGGTCGAACTGGCCCACGCCGGCGACCACGTCCACCTCGGGCCAGCGCTCGCGGATGCTGTCGCCGTGCTCCTGGGACCAGCAGCCACACACCACCAGGGTGCGGTCGCCCTTGGCCTCGACCAGCTGCCCCACCGTGTCGGCGCTGTCGGCACGGGCCGCGTCGATGAAGCCGCAGGTGTTCAGCACCCAGATGTCGGCGTCCTCGGGATCCTGCACGGCGCGCACGCCGCGCAGGGCGAAGCGGCCGAGCAGGGCCTCGCTGTCCACGAGGTTCTTGTCGCAGCCGAGGGTGGCGCACCAGACCTTGCGCATCACGATTCGCCTTCCAGGGCGTCGAGCTCCTCGGGCTTGATGAGCACGTCCCGCGCCTTGCTTCCGGTGAACGGGCCGACGATGCCGGCCTCCTCCATCATGTCCATCAGGCGGCCCGCGCGCGTGTAGCCGATGCGCAGGCGCCGCTGCAGCAGCGAGGTCGAGCCGCTCTGGTGGGTGACCACCACGCGCACCGCCTCGTCGAACAGGTCGTCCTCGCCCGTGTGGCCGCCCTCGCCCCCGCCGCCGGCGGCGTTCTCGACCAGGCTGATCTCCTCGGTCACGCCGCTGTACTGGCGCCAGTGCGCGGCGATGGCCTCGCACTCGTCCACGTCGATGAACGAGCCGTGCACGCGCACCGGCAGCGCGCGGCCGGGCTGCAGGTACAGCATGTCGCCGTGGCCCAGCAGCTGCTCGGCGCCGTTCATGTCCAGGATGGTGCGCGAGTCGTTGCGCTGGATGACCCGGAAGGCGATCCGGCAGGGGATGTTCGCCTTGATCAGGCCGGTGATGACGTCCACCGACGGCCGCTGCGTGGCCAGGATCAGGTGGATGCCCACGGCGCGCGCCTTCTGCGCCAGCCGCGTGATGGGCCCCTCGATGTCGCCCCCCAGCTGCAGCATCAGGTCGGCCAGCTCGTCGACGATGGTCAGGTAGTAGGGCATGGGCTCGTCGACTTTCTCGCCCTCCTGGTCGGTGATCTCGCCGCGCGCGATCTTGTCGTTGTACTGCTGGATGTTCCGCACCGAGAACTTCGCCAGCGTGCGGTAGCGGTACTCCATCTGCGCCACCATCCACTGCAGGGCCTTGAGCGCCTCGCGCGGATCGGTGACCACCGGCAGCAGCAGGTGCGGGATCCCGTTGTAGACGTTCATCTCGAGCATCTTGGGATCGATCAGGCACAGGCGCAGCCGGCCCGGGTCGTTGGTCAAGAGCAGGTTCGAGATGATGGCGTTCAGGCAGACCGACTTGCCGCTGCCCGTCGAGCCCGCCACCAGCAGGTGCGGCAGCGAGGCCAGGTCCACCGAGACCGGCCGGCCGACGACGTCCTTGCCCAGGACCACCGACAGGGGCGGCCGCTCGGCCCCGCCCGTCAGCTCGAGCACCTCGCGCAGGCGCACCAT
>DAOPJF010000562.1:0-1859 GCA_035399525.1 Candidatus Krumholzibacteriia bacterium
GACGTGGCCCTGCGCGTGGCGGTGCTGCTGAAGCTGCACGGCGCGAGCGTGACCATCACCCTGCTGAGCCCCAACCACCTGCTGCGCGGGAACGAGCCACCCACGGCGACCTTCGTGCACGACCGCAACGAAGTGTTCAACGACGAGGCCTGGAACCGCCGCAACCGCCCGCAGGCCTGGCCGCGCGGCGGGCAGGAGTACCTCGACCGCCGCATCGCCGTGGCGCGCGACGCCCTGCGGGGCGTGCCCGACAGCCGCCAGGTGTTCCTGAGCTTCCACGCCGACAACGATCCGACCGCCGGCGATGCCGTCACGCTGTTCTACTACCAGGACCGCCACCGCACCGACACCGTGTCGCGCTCCTTCGCCCGTTCGCTGCTGCCGGCCATGGGCGCGGGCGCGCGCATCAAGGGACGCAGCCTGGGCGTGCTGCGCAACAACCCGGCGCGCTGGAAGCTGCTGGTGGAGATGCGCAACCTCGCCTACCCCGAGCACGTGTGGGCGTTGCGCCGGCCGGAGATGCGCCAGCGCGACGCCGAGAAGGTCGTGCGCGCCCTGATGGACGCGGCCGCCGGCCGCTGAACCCCGCCCCTCGACGGGCGCCGGCGCCCGCGGTATGATCGCCAGGCACCCGCCCACCGCGCGTCCCCGGGAGGTCCCATGCGCCCCTTCATCCAGGCCGCCGCCCTGTGCGCCCTGCTGGCCGCCGCACCCGCGGCCCGCGGCGCCGACCGCGTCACCGGCCGACCCTTCGCCACCCGCAGCGAGGTCATCGCCCCCCACGCCATGGCCTGCACGAGCCAGCCGCTGGCCACGCAGGCGGCCCTGGAGATCCTGCGCCAGGGCGGCAGCGCCGTCGATGCGGCCATCGCCGCCAACGCGGTGCTCGGCCTGATGGAGCCCACGGGCAGCGGCATCGGCGGCGACCTGTTCGCCATGGTCTGGGATCCCGGGGAGGGCGAACTGGTCGGCTACAACGGCAGCGGCCGCTCGCCCCGCGGCCTGACCCTGGCCGAGTTCGAGAAGCGCGGCCTGACCTCGATCCCCGCCTACGGCGTGCTGCCGGTCAGCGTGCCGGGCTGCGTGGACGGGTGGTTCGCGCTGCACGCGCGCTACGGCAAGCTGACCATGGCCGAAGTGCTGGCGCCGGCCATCCGCTATGCGCGCGAGGGCTTTCCCGTCAGCGAAGTGATCGCCTACTACTGGCAGCTGGGCGTGAAGCCCCGCGCGGGCCAGCCCCATTTCCTGGAGACCTTCACCCGCGACGGACGCGCGCCGGCCAAGGGCGAGATGTGGACCAACGAGCCCCTGGCCCGCACCTACGAGACGTTGGCCCGGGAAGGCCGCACCGCGTTCTACGAGGGTTCGCTGGCCCGCACCATCGCCCGTACGGTGCAGGAGGCCGGCGGCTTCCTGTCGCTCGAGGACCTGGCCCTGCACCACGGACAGTGGGTCGCGCCCGTGGGCGCGGACTACCGCGGCGTCACGGTGTGGGAGCTGCCGCCCAACGGCCAGGGCATCGCGGCGCTGGAGATCCTGAACATCCTCGAGGGCTATGACCTGGCCGCCTGGGGCTTCGGCAGCCCCGAGCACGTGCACGCCTTCGTCGAGGCCAAGAAGCTGGCCTTCGCCGACCGGGCGAAGTTCTACGCCGATCCCGACTTCGCCGCCGCGCCGGTGGCCTGGCTGGTGTCGAAGGAGTACGCCGCCGAGCGGCGCGCGCTCATCGACCCGGACCGCGCCGCGCGCAGCGTCGAGGCGGGCAACCCGGCGCTGCGCGCCGGCGACACCATCTACCTGACGGTGGCCGACGGCGACCGCATGATGGTCTCGCTCATCCAGAGCAACTACCGCGGTCT
>DAOPJF010000563.1:0-1842 GCA_035399525.1 Candidatus Krumholzibacteriia bacterium
GGTGCCGGTGGCGGTGGTGCCCGTGGGCACGGCCAACGTGGTGGCCCTGGCGCTGGCGCTGCCCTGGCTGCCGGGCATGGCCCCGGCCGCGATCCTCGACGGGCGCGTGCTCGAGTTCGACGTGGGCTACCTGCCCGCCCACGACCGCCACTTCTTCCTGATGGCCGCCATGGGCTACCCCGCGAAGGTCATCCAGGACTCGCCGCGGCGCCTGAAGAACCTGTTCGGCGTCTTCACCTACCTGGGCGCGGGCCTGCGCAACGCGCTGCACCTGGACGAGGTGCGCATCTTCATCGAGGATCAGGACGAGGCGCGCCACGAGTTCGAGGGCAACACCATCCTGCTGTCGAACATCGGCAAGATCGGCGACCTGAACCTGAAGGTTACCCCGGACACGAGCGCGCACGACGGGCGGTTCGACGTGACGGTGATCAGCAGCCGCTCGTTCTGGGACCTGCTGCTGGTGTTGCTGGCCATGCTGACCTGGCGCACGCGGCCCGGCCGCAAGCTGCACCACTTCCAGGCGCGGCGCGCGGTGATCGCCACCGATCCGCCGGTGGCCGTGCAGATCGACGGCGAGGACCTGGGACTGACGCCCCTGGAGGCGGAGATCCGCCCTGCCGCGGTGAAGTTCATCGTCGGCGACCGCTACCAGCCCGACGCCAACGACGGCGGTCCGCTGGCCCACCTGAAGATCCGCGACCTGATGCAGGCCAAGACGCGGCTGATGGCGCGCCGACCGGTCGGGCGCTAGCCCTCGTCGCGATCGTGCCGGATGAGGAAGGTCAGGCCCTCGCCCTTCGGTCGGGCCGGGGCCGGGGCCGGGGCCGGGGCCTGGGCCGCGGTGCGGTCGGCGCCGCCGCCGGCGGCGGCGAAGGCCGAGCGCTCGGCGGCGAACTCGCCGATGTGGCGGGCGGCGTCGAGGGTGTCGAACAGGACCCCGGCCACGGCGGCCTGGTCGCCGCGGCAGCCGGCGGGTTCGGCCCCGTCGCGGGCGGCGAGCCACAGGCGGCGGTCGCACACCACCTGCAGTCCCGGCGCTTCGGCCTCGGCGGGCGCGGGCACGAGCGTCGATTCGCCGGCGGCCAGGCGCACCGGTTCGGGGCACAGCACGGCCACACGGCAGCCCGGGCGGGCCGCGGCCGCGGCCAGCGGTCCGGCCAGCGCGGCGAGCACCGACCCCGGCGCATGGATCCGGACGGACGAGACCGCGGCGTCGATCATCGCCGCCGCGGCGGCCACCGCCTCGGCGAAGGACGGCACCAGCAACGGCGCGCCGGAAGGATCGGCGGGCGCCAATGCCTGCAGCAGGGCGACGGCCTCGTCGCGGCGGTCCTGGACGCGCCGGACGATGCCGTCGATGAAGTCCTCCGGGGCGACCGGCAGGTACAGCCGCGGCTTCTCCTGGACCACGCGCACGGCGCCCTGCCGCACCAGGCCAGCCATGACCTTGGCCAGGTTCGCCGGGTCGCGGCCCAGGCCCTGGGCCACGCGGTACCCCGAGACCGGGCCCTCGGCGGCGGCCTCGACCGTGGCGACGTAGACCTCGGCCTCGGTCGGGGTCAGGCCGAGGTCGCGCAGGGCGGACAGGAGCTGTTCGGTCCGGGACATGGGGCCTCCGGCGGGCTCTGGTGAAGTTGTTGTCTCAGGACAACATCATTCTCCGGCGGAGGCGGGCCGACGTCAAGTCTCCATTGGTCCGGTTTGGCGCAGCGCCCGAAGACGATTATCCTTGGGCCGCTTCGGCGGACCCGCGGCCGGACCGGCCGCCCCGCGCCACCCTTTCGGACAGGATGCCCATGCAGATCCGCAACGTCGCCATCATCGCCCACGTCGACCACG
>DAOPJF010000564.1:0-1831 GCA_035399525.1 Candidatus Krumholzibacteriia bacterium
CCTGGTGACCATCCACAAGGGCTGCGACTACAAGTGCACCTACTGCATCGTGCCCATGACCCGGGGGCCGCAGAGCGAGAAGCATCCTGACGCCATCGTCCAGGAGATCGCCGGCATCGTGGCCGCCGGCGGCCGCGAGGTCACCCTGCTGGGCCAGAACGTGACGGCCTACCGCTGGCAGGGCGGCCTGGACTTCGCCGCCCTGCTCGAGGTGGTCTCGGCCATCGACGGGCTGGAGCGCATCCGGTTCCTGACCGGCCACCCCAAGGACATGCACCCCCACACCATGGACGCCATCGGGGCCCTGCCCAAGGTCTGCCCCTGGCTGCACATCCCCGCCCAGAGCGGCAGCGACCGGGTCCTGCGCCGCATGAAGCGCCTGTACACGGCCGACGAGTACCTGGCCATGATCGCCTACGCCCGCCGGGCCATCGGGGGGGTCACCTTCTCGTCCGACTTCATCGTAGGGTTCCCGGGGGAGACCGAGGCCGATTTCCAGGAAACGCTTGAGCTTGTCAGGGCCGTTAAGTACGATCAGATCTTCTCGTTCAAGTACTCGGAGCGGCCGGGCGTGCCGGCGGCGAAGCTGGCCGACGACGTGGCCGTCGAGGACAAGAAGCGCCGGCTGGCCGAGCTGATGGCGGTCCAGGACGCGGCCTGGGCCGAGGCGGCCGCCGCCTGCGTGGGCGAGACCTGGACCGGGGTGGTCGAGGCCGAGGCCCGCCGCCCCGAGGGCGCCGTGCGGGTGCGCACGGCCAACAACCGCAAGATCGTGATCGACGGGGCCGGCCTGGCCCTCGGACAGCAGGTCCGGGTGAAGGTCACCGGCGTCCGCAACACCACGTTTACCGGCGACGCCGCGGCCTGAGCCGCGCCCGCCGCCGTCAGGAAGGTGCCGCCGTGTGGATCGTCAAGGGCATGCTGTTCCTGGTCCTGCTGTTCGTGCTGGTGTGGTTCTTCGCCGCCAACAGTGACCAGCAGGTCGACCTGAACGTCTTCGGCCGCTCCTACCTGGGCGTGAACATCTACTGGGTCGTCTCCATCTGCTACCTGCTGGGCTTCGCCACGGCCTTCGTGCTGGGCGCGGTGCGCGAGCTGCGCTTCCGCACCGAGATCGGCAGGATGAAGAAGACGGCCAAGGCCAAGGACCGCGAGATCGCCGAGCTGCGCACCCTGCCGCTGCGCGACGATCCGGCCCCGCGCGCCGCGGCCGTGCCGGCCAAGGCCAAGCCGCAGGTGCGCACCGAACCGCCCGAAGGAGCCGCCCCTTGACCACCCTGTCCCTGCTCGCGATCGTCGTCGCCTCCGCGCTGGTGGCATTCCTCTTGTGGCGCACCTTCCGCACCGGCGGCGAGCGCGCGCCCGACGACGGCTACCAGCAGGCGCTCGAGCTGTGGATCTCCGGCGAGCGCGACGAGGCCGTGCGCGTGCTGACGGCGGTGGTCAAGGCCAACCCGTCGGCCGTCGACCCGTACCTGACCCTGGGCAACCTGCTGCGCCGCCGCGGCGATCCGGGCCGCGCCGCCGTGCTGCACCGCGGCCTGACCCTGCGCGAGGAACTGCCCCGCGAGAAGAAGATCACCGTCGGCCTGGCCCTGGCCGAGGACCTGGTGGCCCTCCAGCGCTGGGACGAGGCCCGCGGCGTGCTCGACACCGTCATGAAGGACGCCACCGACCGCGCCCTCTACTGGAAGACGCGCTTCGCCCAGTGGCACGGCCAGGGCAACCAGCCCGAGGCCGCGCGCACCCTGAAGGCCGCGCCGCGCTTCGTGCCCGCGGGCGACCGCGCCTGGTTCACCGCCGCCTACGCCGCCTACCAGCTGGACCGCGC
>DAOPJF010000565.1:0-1806 GCA_035399525.1 Candidatus Krumholzibacteriia bacterium
GTCGCTGCGCATGGCCATCGACTACGACCTGTGGCTGCGCATCTCGCTCAAGCACGAGTTCCTGTACCTGCCCGAGCCCCTGGTCGAGTACCGCATCTGGGGTGGGCAGATGTCCCACCGCACGGGCGAGCGCATGGACAACTTCTTCCGGCTGCTGGAGAAGTTCCTGCGCGAGCACCCCGACGCCGTGACGCCCGCCGAGGGCCGCCGCGCCTGGGCCCACTCGCTGACCACCCGGGGCCTGTGGCTGGCCTCGGTGGGCCGCAAGGCCGAGGCCTGGGCCGACTACCGGCGCGCGCTGCAGTACCGTCCCCACGACAAGCGCCTGGTCAAGAGCATCGCCAAGCTGGCGCTGGGCCGCCCGTGAGCCTGGACCTCAGGTTCGGCTGGGCCGAACCGGGCGACCTGGCCGAGGTCGAGGCCTTCCACGCGTCGCGCTTCGGCCCAGGCAGCGTGCAGGCCGTGCCCGGCCGCGTGGCCTGGCTGTACTTCGCCAATCCCCTGGGCCTGCACGTGGCGACGTGCCGTGACGGCGCCAGGCTGGTGGCCACCTGCGGCCACCTGCCCCAGGTCGTGTCGGTGGACGGCGAGACGGTGCTGGCCGGCTTCGGCATCGACTTCATGGTCGACCCCGAGTACCGCCGCTGCGGCATCGGCCGGCGCTTCCTGGCCATGCGCCTGGAACGCTTCCGCCTGAGCCTGTCGACGGGCCAGAGCCCGGCCATGCGCGCGCTGTACGACCGCGCCGGCGGCGTGGTGCTGGGGCCGATCGTGCAGGGCGTGCACCGCCGGCGGCCACCGACGTCGGGCGGGCCGAAGGACCTGGCCAAGGGCTGGGCTGCGTGGGTCGCGGGATTGGGCGGGGTGCGGCCGCGCCAGGTCGCGGGATCGGCGGACTGGGTCGAGGTGGCGTACCGGGCGGCGTTTGCCGCGCGGGATGAGCGGGCCGGGGCGTGGCTGCGGTGGCGGTGCGATGGACCGGTGTACGGCGACCACCGGGCCCTGCGCTTCGGCCACGGTGCGGCGGCCGTGAGAAGGGAAGGCGACCTGCAGATCGTGACGGCGCTGGCCGCGGCCCCGCGCGAGCGTGCGGCCTTGCTCGCGGCGGTGGCCCACCACGAAGGCGTGGCCGAGACCCGCGCCTCGGGAGCCGGCCGCGCCTTCACGCATGACCTGCGCCGGGCGGGCTACCTGGTGCGGCCGACGGCGGCCGTGGTGGTGGCCGCCACCCTGGATGACGACCTGCGCCGGCGGCTCGTGCCCGGCGCCCTTGACCTGGACGCCGCCGCCGGCGACGCCGACCTGCTGAGGCGGCCGTGACGACCGGCGCGGCGCCCAGCCGGTCCTGTACGGAACGGCGGGACCGCGCTACATTCGCGCGCGGCGCCGGGGAGGCGCCGCAGACACGGGGGATTGCGACGTGCTGAAGAAGCTGCTGGGCCGCACGCGGCCCTACAAGGTGCTGGCCTACCTCTACGACCTGTACGTGAAACACGAGGCCGAGGCCTTCACGCCCCGCTCGTTCGCCCACTACGGGAAGGGCGCCGAGGTCAGCGAGCGCGTGATGATCTCCGACCCGGGCCGGGTCTGGGTCGGCGACTGGTCGAAGATCTACGGCGGCACCCTCATCAACAGCATGGGCGGCCTGCACATCGGCAAGCACGTGGGCATCGGCTTCGGCTGCACCATCCTGACCTTCATCCACAGCTACCGGAACGCCGGGGCCATCCCCTTCGACAACCGGGTGATGCTCAAGCCGGTGATCATCCGCGACTTCGCCTGGATCGGCTGGAACACCCAGATCAT
>DAOPJF010000566.1:0-1802 GCA_035399525.1 Candidatus Krumholzibacteriia bacterium
GAGGCGAAGCTCGGCTCCATCGGCCTGCCCATCCCCGGCGTCGAGCTGCAGGTGCTGCGGCCCGACGGCACGGCGTGCAGTGTCGACGAGGTGGGGCAGGTGGTTGCGCGGGGCGAGAACATCATGCGCGGCTACTGGAACGATCCCGCCGAGACGGCGCTGGTGCTCACGCCGGCGGGCGACCTGATGACCGGCGACCTCGGGCGCCGTGACGCCGACGGCTTCATCTTCCTAGTGGACCGCATCAAGAACATGATCAAGGCCGGGGCCAACCGCGTCAGCGCCAAGGAGGTCGAGGACGCCATCGCCGAGGTCCCGGGGGTCGAGCAGGTCTGCGTGGTGGGGGTTCCGGACGTCATCCTGGGCGAGGCGATCGAGGCCCACGTGGTTGCGGAACCGGGAGCAGATTTAACCGAAAATACGATTTTGAGCCAGGTGCGGGACAAGTTGGCCATCTTCAAGTTGCCGCGTACCATACACTTCCATGCGAATTTGCCAAAAAACTCGGCGGGCAAGATTTTGAAAGCGCAGTTGAAAAAGCCCAAGGAATCGTAGATTTTTTGTTTTACTGACCCCTGCCCCGTGCTATACTCCTTCCTGCACCGCAAAAGTTCGCCCGTGGGGAAGACCCCATCGTTCAACATCGGTTTTTGCAGAGGAGCAAGACAATGAAGAAGCTGGCTCTCGTGATGGTTTTCGCCCTGATCGCTGGTTCGGCCTTCGCCCAGAACTGGCGCGCCAACAACGTCGGCGTGTACCTCGATGAGGGTGCCGTCAGCAACTGCGGCTTCGGCATGGGCGCCGTGGACTGCTACCTCGTCGGCACCGGCATCGAGACCGCGACCGTCGGCGGCTTCGAGATCAAGCTGACCGTGGTCGGCCCCGCGTTCGGTCCCCTGAACCCCGTGTTCCCCGAGGGTGGCATCAACCTGGCCACCAAGCCCGGCGAGTGGATCGTCGGCTTCGGCACCCCGTCGCCCGTGACCAACGGCATGACCACCTTCATGGCGTTCCAGCTGCTGATCACCGACAACGCGACCCCGACCGAGATCTACGGCGACCACATCTACTTCCCGAGCCTCCCGAACAGCGGCGCCCCCGGTGCCTACCTGGACGGCGCGGACTATGACATCATCCTCCCGCTGTACTCGGCGACCGGCGACGTGGTCGGCGGCGGCAGCGTGCCCCTGTTCACGATGAACGGCGGCTGCGGCGTGGATGCGCAGGATGCGACGTGGGGCGAGGTCAAGAGCCTGTTCCGCTAGACGCTTCCCGCTCCGAAGCAAAACCGCCCCCTGGCCTGGCCGGGGGGCGGTTTTCTTTGCGCGCACGATCGCCGGCGGCTCAGTCGTCCTCGACGGCCGTCGGCAGGTCCAACTGGGGCTCGCGGCCCTCCTGCCAGGCGCGCAGGCCCTCGGCCGTCTCGCGCGAGGCCCAGCACTGCTGCTGCGACTCCCACTCGAAGTCGAGCATCGAGGTCAGGTCCATGGTGGCCGACTGCTGCACGCCCAGCTTCATCAGCCGCACGGCAGGCTGGGGCAGGCGCCGCAGCTTCTCGAGGTAGGCGTCGACGTCCTCCTCGAAGGTGGCGTCGCCGAGCAGGCGGTCCACCAGGCCCAGGCGGTAGGCCTCGTCGGCGGCCAGGGTGCGGCCCGTCCACAGGAAGTCCAGGGCGCGGCCCGGGCCGATCAGCCGGGGCAGCGCGTGCACCAGGCCCCAGCCCGGCAGCACGCCAGTGGTCAGCCCCGAGATGGTGAAGCTGGCCGACGGGGCCGCCAGGCGGATGTCCGCGGCCAGGAAGA
>DAOPJF010000567.1:0-1799 GCA_035399525.1 Candidatus Krumholzibacteriia bacterium
CCTGCCCGACTCGCGTTCGCGCGGCGAGGCGCCGGGTGCGGCCCGCCGGCGCGACCTTTCGGCCCGGGAGTACATCGACGGCGTGCTGGCCGGCGACCGCGTCGTGCTGGCGCGCGCCATCACCCTGGTCGAGTCCAACGCCCCGGCCCACCAGGACCTGGCCCAGGAGGTGCTCACGGCGCTGCTGCCGCAGCGCGGGGCCTCGGTGCGGATCGGCATCACCGGCGTGCCGGGGGCGGGCAAGAGCACCCTGGTCGAGGCGCTGGGCACCCGGCTGACCGCGCGCGGCCACCGCGTGGCCGTGACCGCGGTCGATCCCTCGAGCACGGTCTCGGGCGGCAGCGTGCTGGGCGACAAGACGCGCATGGAGAAGCTGGCGGCCGATCCGGCCGCCTTCATCCGCCCCTCGCCCTCGGGCGGCACCCTGGGCGGCGTGGCGCGCAAGACCCGCGAGACCATCGTGCTGTTCGAGGCCGCGGGTTACGACGTGGTGCTCATCGAGACCGTGGGCGTGGGGCAGAGCGAGGTCGTGGTGCGGTCCATGGCCGACCTGTTCCTGCTGGTGCTGATCGCCGGCGCCGGCGACGAGCTGCAGGGCATCAAGAAGGGCGTGGTCGAGCTGGCCGACGCCGTGATCGTGAACAAGGCCGACGGCGACGGGGCCCAGGCGGCGCTGCGGGCCCGGGCCGAGTTCGAGCGGGTGCTGCACTACCTGCGGCCGGCGACCGAGGGCTGGACCACCCAGGCCCTGGCGGTGTCCGCCCTGACGGGCGAGGGCCTGGATCCCCTGTGGGCGATGGTCGGCGCGTTCGTCGGCCGCACGCGCCAGTCCGGGGCCTTCGACCGGCGCCGGGCCGAGCAGGAGCGGGCCTGGGTGCGCGCCCTGGTGGACGAGGGGCTGCGCGAGCGGTTCCGGGCCCACCCGGCGGTGGCGGCCGCCCGCGAGGCCCTGGAAGCCCAGGTGGTTGCGGGCGCCCTGCCCGCGACCCTGGCGGCCCGGCGGCTGCTCGATCTCTTCGGCGGTCCGGGGGCCGGTCAGGGGGATTGATTCCCGGCCCGATTTGAGGGATAATCCAGGCATATTCCGTTCGCTGATCGTGCCGCATGTCCCGAAAGTGTTTGGTCCGCCATGAAAACCCTGTCCATCGCCCTCCTGGTGGCGGCGCTCGGCGTCGCCCTTCCGGCTTCTGCCCAGTGGATCGGCTTCAATCCGTCCGAGACCGTGCCCTCGAACGAGGTGTTCACCGTCGACCTGGTCCTGGACACCGAGGGCGAGGTGATCATGGGCGTCGACGCCCTGTTCTCGTTCGACCCGGCGGTGGTGCGGCTCGACTCGGTCACCATCGGCGACTGGTTCAGCGGGGCGCCGCAGCCGTCGTTCTTCTGGGCCGATGCCGCCACCGGCGTGCCCGGCGTGGCGAGGGTCATCGGCTCGGTGGTCACCACGGGCCGCGACGGGTCCGGGGCGCTGGCGGTGCTGCACTTCACGGCGGTCGCGGCCGGCTTCAGCCCGCTCTCGTTCCTGGCGGTGACCGTGCGCGATCCGCTGAACGCCCCGGTGCCGGTGACGCCCAGCACGGGCGACCGCATCATCATCGAGGAGGCGATCGACGTGCGGGCCGCGGGCTTCGGCGAGGTGCAGGCCCTGTACCGCTGACGGGGCTGGTCCGGCGCGCCGATTCGTACTACATTGCGGCGGTTCCCTGCGTTTCATCGACCCAGCGAGGTTCCGCCGCCATGTCCGAGCTCCGGCTGCCCGAGATCGTCCTGTTCGACACCCTGTCCGGCACCAAGCGCCC
>DAOPJF010000568.1:0-1752 GCA_035399525.1 Candidatus Krumholzibacteriia bacterium
GCCAGGGTCAGCATGGCCTGGGCGCGCACCTTGCCGGCCTGCAGTTCTACCCGACCGAGGTCGACCCCGTCGAGCTGCAGGCCGGCAAGGTGCGCGCCCAGGCCATGCTGACCCTGGCGGCCACCCTCGAGGTCACCGCCGACAACCGCGACGGTCGCCTCGGCGTGAACGTGCGCGTGACCAACGAGACGGGCCACAAGCTGCCGTCGGGCTACCCCGAGGGCCGGCGCTCCTGGCTGAACGTGAAGGCCTTCGATGCGGGGGACAACCTCGTCTACGAGTCGGGCGCCTACGACGCGGCGACCGGCGAGCTCGTCCACGACGCCGACGCGAAGATCTACCACATCGAGCCGGGCATCTCGACGCGCCTGGCCGGCGTGCTGGGCCTCGAGGCCGGGCCGTCGTTCCACTTCGCGCTGAACGACACGGTGTATCTGGACAACCGCATCCCGCCGCGCGGGTTCACCAACGCGGCGTTCACCGCGGTGCAGTCGCCGCCGGTGGCCTACGCCTACGCCGACGGACAGTACTGGGACGACACCCACTACACGCTGCCCGACGGCGCCGTGCGCGTCGAGGCGGTCCTGTGGTACCAGACCACGTCGAAGGAGTACGTGGAGTTCCTGCGCGACAACAACACGGTCGACGACATGGGGCAGCGGCTGTACGACGCCTGGGCGACGACGGGCCGCTCGGCGCCGGTGGCCATGGCCCAGCAGGCCGCGTCCCTGGACCTGACCGGCGCGGGCGACGCGGCGCCGCGGGTGTTGGCCTTGGCCCAGAACTATCCCAATCCGTTCAACCCGCAGACCTTCATCGCCTTCACCCTGCCGGCCGACGGCAAGGTGACCCTGCGCATCTACGACGCGCGGGGGCGCCTGGTGCGCACCCTGGCCGACGGCATGATGGAGTCGGGTTCGCACCGCCTGGTGTGGGACGGCGCGGACGACGGCGGCCGGGCCTCGGCCTCGGGCGTCTACCACTGCGTGCTGAAGGCGGGCGGGCGCGAGCTGCAGCGGAAGATGACGCTGCTGCGCTGACCCCGGCATCGCTCCGGAGGGGAGGCGGTCCGCCCTGGCGGGCCGCCTCCGCCTTTACCGGCTCCGGGGATCGTGCTAGGGTGCGACGCGCCCCGCCATCGATCCGCATCGCGCCGGGAAGGAGCCCATGGCCAACCTGCATCCCCTCGACTGGGCGGTGATCGCCGCCTACGGCCTGGTGACCCTCGGCCTGGGCTTCGGCTTCCGCCGCCGGGCCGCCGAGTCGGCCGAATCGTACTTCCTGTCCGGGCGCACCCTGCCCTGGTGGGTGCTGGGCACCAGCATGGTGGCGACGACCTTCGCCGCCGACACGCCGCTGGCGGTCACCGGGTTCATCCGCAATCACGGCATCTGGTACAACTGGTTCGGCTGGCACTACGTGTTCAGCCAGATGCTGGCGGTGTTCCTGTTCTCGCGCTTCTGGCGCCGGGCCGAGGTGCTGACGGACAACGAGCTGATCGAGCTGCGCTACAGCGGCCGTCCCGCGGCCTTCCTGCGCGGCTTCAAGGCCGGCTACTTCGCCCTGCTCTACAACTTCATCGTGCTGGGCTGGGTGCTCAAGGGCATGGCCACCGTCGCCGAGGCGGTGCTGGGCATCGACCCGGTGCCGGCGGTGCTGGGCGGCGCGGCGCTGGCCCTGTCCTACGCGCTGCTGGCCGGGTTCTGGGGCGTGGTCATCACCGACGTGATCCAGTTCGCCCTGGCCATGGCC
>DAOPJF010000569.1:0-1736 GCA_035399525.1 Candidatus Krumholzibacteriia bacterium
CTCCCGACCGGCGGGACGGCGATGCGCGCCGCCGCCCCGCCGCCAAGGTGACGTCAGGCCCCGAGCACGAGACGGATGGCCGCCTCGTAGTCCGCCTTCTCGTAGCCGCCGACCCAGATCTCGCGGATGACGCCTTCGGGGTCGATGAGGAACGTCGTGGGGATGCTCTGCACGCCGCCGTAGGCCGCCGCGGTCGTGAAGTCGGCATCCATGAGCGCGCAGGTGAAGGTCATGTTCCGCTCGGCCAGGAACTTGGCCACCGCGTCCTGCCCGTCGCGGCCGAAGGCGACGCCCACGACCGTCAGCTTGCCCGCGTACTGGTCCTGCAGCTCCTGCAGGTGCGGCAGCGCCCGGCGGCAGGGCGGGCACCAGGTGTCCCAGAAGTCGACGATCACGGCCTGGCCGCGCAGATCGGCCAGCTGGACCGAGCCGCCCCCCACCGTCTCGAGCTTGAAGTCCGGAGCCTGGGCGCCCTTCGTCGCGCCGACGGGCTTGCCGGCGGTCGAGTTGGACTGCTGGTCGGCGTGGCCGCCGCAGCCGGCGAGGACCACGAGGAAAACGAGCGCCGCGCCGGCGACGGCGCGGAGGACAGGACGGTTGGTCACGGGATCGCCTCCGGTTCGGGGAGTGCCGGCGCCTGGCCGGCGGCACCTGATCGAGGTAGGAATGTCGTCAATCCTGCGCACCTGCGCAACTCCCCCCCGGGCGGGAACCACCCCTTGTGCGCCGACTATAACCTCGTATAGTACTCCCTGGCACCACGCAGCCCCCCGCACCGGCGGGGCTTCCCTTATCCGAGAAGGTCCCGACCCGATGCAGCGACCGATCCGCAGCCTCGCCGCCATCCTGGCCCTCTGCCTGGCCCTCCCTGCCGCCGCCGGCGCGCTCACCCTCGAGGTGACCGGCGACCGCCATGAAGCCCAGATCGGCCGCGACCTCGTGCTCGAGCTCGTGGTCCGCGGCGACGGCGACGAACTCGACGCCTCGTCCATCACCGTGGCCGCCACGGCCGAGGACGGGTTCCTCGGCGTGGCCTACGCCCCGCGCCCGCTGGGCCCGGCCCGCGGCCGCGAGCTGCGGCTCGAGTGGGCGGCCCCGGTGCCGCCGGATGCGCGCGCCGGGGACCGCAGCCTGGCGCTCGAGGTGACGGTCGCCGGTCCCGGCGGTCCGCAGACCGCGCGCTGGCAAGGCACCATCGCCGTGGACTACGGCAAGGAATGGTCCGCCGACCGCATCACCGCCTTCATCGCCGAGCGCGGCCTGCTGCCGTTCCTGGTGGTCGTGTTCGGCTTCGGCGTGCTGATGAGCCTGTCGCCCTGCATCTACCCCATGATCCCCATCACCCTGGCGGTCATCGGCGCGCGCAGCCAGGACAAGGGCGCCGGCCACGGGCTGCTGATGTCCGCGACCTACGTGCTGGGCATGGCGCTGGTGTACGCGGTGCTCGGTGCGCTGAGCGCCACGGTCTTCAGCGGCATCACGGCCTTCATGCAGAGCCCCGCGGTGGTGGTGCCCATCGCCCTGCTGCTGGTGGCCCTGGCCTTCAGCATGTTCGGCGCCTACGAGCTGCAGGCGCCCGCCTTCCTGCGCGACCGGTTCCAGGGCTCGGGCAACGCGCGCTCGGGCGTGGCCGGCGTGTTCGTCATGGGCATGGTGGCGGGCCTGGTGGCCAGCCCCTGCGTCGGCCCGTTCCTGGCCGCCCTGCTGGTGTGGGTCGCCACCACCGGCAACTGGTT
>DAOPJF010000570.1:0-1705 GCA_035399525.1 Candidatus Krumholzibacteriia bacterium
GGGTCGAAGATCTGCAGCTTGTAGGTGTGGATGGCGGCGCGGTAGCCGCGGGCCAGGGCGTGCCCGGCCAGCAGCACCGCCAGGGTGCCCCCCTGCTCGAGGGTGGGCACCTCGCGCACCACCTGGTCCAGGGGGATGTCGTCGCCGTAGTACCGGTAGATCGCGTGCAGGCAGGTGGGCCCGCAGGTGGTCTCGTCGGGCTGGGGCGCGATCTCGAAGGGCAGGACGGCGCGGCTCATCGCCCGGTCCCCGCACCGCCGACGGCCGCCTCGCCCGGCAGCGGGAACCAGCGCAGCCGCTCCAGGGCCTCTTCCAGCACGGGCGCCGGACCACCCGGCACCACGTCGCCCGCGCGGCCCGCCTCGGCCGCGAACGCGGCCATGGCGTCCATGATGCGCCGCGCCTCGGCCAGGTACTCGGCGAACGCGGTCTCGGGCTCGGTCAGGTGGCGCGACCGGTACTGCATCTTGCCCGAGGCGTAGCTGACGTCGTCCAGGCTCAGGCTGCGCCCGGCCCGGGCGTCGCGGTGCCTCCAGATGCCCGTGGTGGGGCAGAAGTCGTAGTGCGGCAGCAGGCGCCAGCCCTCGGCCGCCAGCAGGTCCACCGCGTCGAGGATGAACTCGAACACCTCGTCCGAGATGAAGTAGTTGAAGTTCACCCGCACCCAGCCGGGCTTGATGCCCTCGCTGCCGGCGTTGATGGCCTCGTGGAACTTCATGCTGCGCGCCAGGTCGATGCCCAGCAGGCGGTGCCCGTAGGGACCGGCGCACGAGCAGCCGCCGCGGGCCTGGATGCCGAACAGGTCGTTCAGCAGCGCGACGACGAAGTTGTGGTGCAGCACGCGGTCGGCGCCGTGGCGGATGACGAACGACACGATGGACAGGCGCTGCGCGTCGAGGTTGCCCAGGATGCGGATGTTCGGGTTGTCGGACCACCGCGCGATGGCGCGGTCGACGAAGCGCCGCTCGAGCTGCTCGATGTTGCCCGCGCCGACGGCCCGCTTCAGGTGGAACACCAGCCCCGCGCGCACGGCCTCGATGATGGCGGGCGTGCCGCCCTCCTCGCGGTGCGCCGGGTCGGCCAGGTAGGTGTGGGCCTCGGGCCCGACGTAGCTGACGGTGCCGCCGCCGGGCACCGACGGCACGCGGTTGGTCAGCAGCCGCCGCTTGACCACCAGCACGCCCGGCGTCTGCGGGCCGCCGATGAACTTGTGGGGCGACATGAACACCGCGTCCTTGGCCACCAGGTGCGTGTCGCCGGGCTCGGCCGGGTTCATCTCGATCTCGACGTAGGGCGCCGCGGCGGCGAAATCCCAGAACGCCAGCGCGCCGTGGGCGTGCAGCAGCCGCGTGATGCCCCGCGTGTCCGACACGATGCCCGTGACGTTGCTGGCCGCCGAGAAGCTGCCGATCTTCAGCGGCCGCGTGGCGTGGGCCACCAGCTCGCGCTCGAGGTGGGCCTGGTCGATGCGCCCGTCCTGGTCCTCGGCGATGGTCACCACGTCGGCGATGGACTCGCGCCAGGGCAGCTCGTTGCTGTGGTGCTCGTAGGGGCCGATGAACACCACCGGCCGCCGGTCGTCCGGGATGCGGCAGCTCAGCCCGTACGTCTCGTCCAGGTCGCTGGGGATCCGCAGGTTCAGGATCTCGATGAGCTTGTTGATCGCCCCGGTCGCCCCCGAGCCGGCGAAGATGACGATGTCCTG
>DAOPJF010000571.1:0-1690 GCA_035399525.1 Candidatus Krumholzibacteriia bacterium
GACGCCCAGCTGGCCCGAGCGCACGGGCATGGCCGGCATCAGGGCCACGATCACCAGCACCGCCGCCACGCCCTTGAGCCAGGCCGGCAGGCGCGCCGGCGGGGTCGCGCGCCAGTCGCCGCCCTCGGCCTCGACCTTGTCCGACGAGGGGCCCTCGCCCCCGGCCAGGTAGCGCAGCAGCGCCGCGGCGCCCATGCCGATGAACACCGCGAAGAACATGAACGCCGCGAAGTAGAAGTAGTCGCGGTCGCGCACCTCGTGGTCGGTGAAGTTCAGGTACAGGGTCAGCGCCTCGCCGTTGATCAGGTAGCTGACCAGGGGCAGCAGCGTCAGGCGCCAGATGCGGCGCAGGCCGTGGAACACGCCCAGCAGGGCCAGGAACACCGGCCCCAGGAAGGTGGTGACGGCCGTCAGCATGCCGTGGCCCGGCCCCAGCACGTAGAACTGCTTGAACAGGAACCCGTAGTAGTAGCCGAACTGCCAGCCCAGGGGCGCCTGCCGGTGGAACGGGTTCAGCGGCGGGTACTGCTCGCGCCGGATCACCGTCATCAGCTTGGCGAAGGTCTCCGGATCGGTCTGGTTGATGACCGGCTCGGGGTTGGCGCCCGCGCGGATCAGCATCATGGCGTGCACGGTCAGGCCCACGAAGAACAGGGCGCTGCCCAGCAGCGCGAAGTGCTCGCCCTGCATGGCGCGCACCGCCACCACCACGGCGTAGGCCAGCAGCAGCACGATGATCAGCGTGTTGTTGCGGATGCTCGTGGACATCAGGAAGATCAGCAGGCCCGTGCTCATCAGCCACAGGTCGAAGATGGGCAGCCGGCGCCCGCGGGCCAGCAGCACCAGCAGGAAGATGCCGGGGTACACCAGCAGGCTGCCCAGGTGGAAGCCCACGCCCAGGCCCAGCAGGTAGATCATCATCAGCAGCAGGTTGTGGCTGCCCAGGTTCTCGCGGTGGTGGTACCAGCGCAGCGCGAGCCAGGCCAGCAGCGCCAGCATGAAGCCCGACAGGCCGTACACCTCGGCCTCGATGGCGTTGTTCCAGAACGTCTCGCTGAACGCCAGGAACAGCGAGCCCACGAGGCCGCCGATCTCCGGCAGCCAGCCCGAGTCCGGGTCGGCGCGGCGCGCCAGGTCGCGGATGATGAGGAAGACCAGCATCACCGCCAGGGCGCTGAAGAACGCCGACATGAAGTTCAGGGCCCAGGCCGTGCGCATCGCCGGCTTCGTGATGTCCGCGTTGCCCAGGATCACGTCGAACACGCGGCCCACCAGCACGTACAGCGGCGTGCCCGGCTGGTGCGGGATGCCCACGATGTGGCTGGTGGTGATGAACTCGCCGCAGTCCCAGAAGTCGGTGGTCGGCCCGAGGGTGGCGGTGTAGACCGCCAGGGACAGGATGAAGACGCCGGCGGCGATCAGCACATGGGGCCGGCGGAGCCAATGGGGCATGAATCCGTCACCTTCGCTTGGATACGCACAGGAACAGGCCGGGCGGCTGCCCGGTCCGGGACGACCCCGGAAAGCTAACACACGCGAGGGGGGCCAACAACAACGGCCTCCGTTAGTTCCGGCCGGCCCGCCCCCACCTGCCGAGCCACAGCAGCAGGCCGCCCTGCAGGCTGAACACCACCTGCACCAGGTAGGCCGCCACCTCCATGGCCACCGCCTGGGTCGCGGCCAGCCCGGC
>DAOPJF010000572.1:0-1680 GCA_035399525.1 Candidatus Krumholzibacteriia bacterium
CCACGTCCGGCGCGTAGAACACGCGTCCATACATGTAGGATCGGCCCTCGCCCAGCGGGTTGCCCTGCTCGTCGACCACCTCCTGCAACCCCATGTCGACGATCGACACGCACTCCACCACGTCCCGGTAACGCGCCCCGCCGATGGTGCGGTCCTGCACCGACCAGATGCGGCCGTGCAGCCAGATGTCGTCGGCCAGGGCCGGCACCAGCTGCTGCACGAACTCGGTGCCCGGCCTGAGGCTCCTCACCAGGTAGGCCCAGCTGTGCCGCAGGTCGAGGTCGCCGTAGCCGTAGTAGCCGGTGTCCTCGAAGGCGAAGGCGTAGCCGTTCAGCAGCAGCGGTCCCAGGCTGGCGAAGGCCGTCTTGTCCAGCCGCCCCGCCGCGGCGAGCCCGGGCCGCACCATGGCCAGCCTTCCGAGCAGGGCCCGTTCGCCGTCGCAGCGCTCGACGCCCTTGCCCGAGTCCGCGCGGTCGAGCCAGGCCTCGAGGTTCTGCCCCGTCGCCCCGGATTCCGTGGTGACCATGCCGTCGAACAGCAGGTGGTAGAACGTGGCCTCCGCCGACACCACGTCGATGTCCCAGGGGACCTCGAGGGCCGCGTGCGCCTCGGCGAAGGTCGGCAGCGCGTCGTCCGCGCCGGCGGTCGTGTCGGGCTCGTACTCCGTGATGGTCGTCTCGTAGCTCCAGCCCCGCCCGTCGTCGTGGGGCCAGGCATCGGCCAGCAGCGGGGTCCCGCCCCCGCCATCCTCGTGGCAGGCGACCACCCCCAGCAGGCAGGCAGCCAGCAGCGGCGGGCACAGGAGGGCAGCGGGCGATCGGCGCACGGCGGCTCCTTTCGGCGTCGGGTGGGGCCGCCTGAGCCTACGGGCGGCGGCGCCCGGCGTCAACCCGCCCGGCGCGAAAAAGGGCCGGGCCCCCGCGGAGTCCGGCCCTCGTGGTCGCTGCGCGCCGCGCCTACATGCGCAGGCGCGTCACGATCCCGTACACCACCGGCACCACGATGCCGATGGCCATCATCACGCCGCCGCGCCCCTTCAGGCCCTTGCTGCCGTTGATCAGCCAGGGGCCCGTCAGAGCCAGCACCAGCAGGATGCCCGCGTAGGCGTCGGCGATGCCCGTCCACGGCGCCTTGCCCGAGTTCAGGTGCATGAAGTTGACGTCGAAGAACAGCGGCCGCCGCGCGAAACCATGCTCGAGCACCTTGCCCGTGGCCAGGTTCACGTCGTACTGCCCGCCCTCGACGAACACCTGCAGCACCTCGTCGCTGGCCCGCCACACGCCCTTGAGGGGGCGGTCGACGGCCAGCCGCTCGAGCACCACCGGCTGCACCTCGGCCGTCGGGCCGGTGCCCGGCGCCTCGATCGTGCGCTCGGTGGCCGTACGCTGATAGTTCGCGTCCCAGTGGTGGGCGTGGTTCACGGCCAGGCCGCTCAGCGCGTACACCACCGTCAGGCCCACGGCCAGGAAACCCAGCTCCCGGTGCAGGGTCCGGCAGATCTTCCGGAATCGGCGCATCGGGACCTACTTCTTGGTCGCGACGGCGCCGGTGCCGGCCAGGGCGTACATGGTCTTGCAGGCGGTGACGTCGTCCGGGTTGTAGTTCTCGCCCTTCTTGCGGGCCTCGGCGGCGCACACTTCCTTCGTCTGCTCGAGGGTCAGCTTGTTGGCCGTCCACACG
>DAOPJF010000573.1:0-1664 GCA_035399525.1 Candidatus Krumholzibacteriia bacterium
CCCCCGAGTGGGCCGAGGTCACCTCGCTGGAGCTGGAGCCGGACCCGGACACGCCGACCCCCGGCTTCAAGCGCTTCGTGGGCCCCGCCCTGTCGGCCGACCGCACGCTGTCGGTGCGCCTGAACTCGGGCCAGGGCCAGGCCGGCGCCGCTGATTCGCTGTTCACGCAGCCCAACCAGGACCAGCCCGCGCCCGAGGCCCCGGGCCACCGCAAGCGGCCGTTCCTGCCGCTGCCGATCCTGCTGGGCGTGGCCTTCGTGCTGCTTCTTCTGGTGATGCGGCGGCGGCGGACTTAGATTCGCAGGGATTGGATCGACACCGCGCCCGCGCCGGACCGCGGGCGCGTCCGCAACCGAGGAGGACCCATGTCCGGGACCATCGAACTGACCCTGGGCCACAGCCCCGACCCCGACGACGCCTTCATGTTCTACGGGCTGGCCAAGGACAAGCTGGAGACCGGCCCCTACCGCTTCAAGCACGTGCTGCAGGACATCCAGACCCTGAACGAGCGGGCCACGCGCGGCGAGCTGGACATCACCGCCATCAGCATCCACGCCTACGCCTACGTGCTGGACAAGTACGCGCTGCTGCCCGCGGGCGCGAGCATGGGCTACGGCTACGGCCCGATGGTGGTGGCCAAGCGCGAGATCCCGATGGCGGAACTGGCGGGCCTGGAGATCGCGGTGCCCGGGCTGATGACGTCGGCCTACCTCGAGCTGCGGCTGGCCATCGGCGACTTCAAGGCCGTGGTCGTGCCCTTCGACGAGATCATCGAGCGCGTGGCCAAGGGCGAGTTCGCGGCCGGCCTGATCATCCACGAGGGCCAGCTGACCTACCGCGACGCCGGCCTGCACGAGTGCCTGAACCTGGGCCGCTGGTGGTGGGACATCACCGGCCACGGCGACTGGCCCCTGCCCCTGGGCGGCAACGCCATCCACAAGCGGCACGGGGCGCACATGAAGACCATCAGCGACATCCTGACGGCCTCCATCCGGTACTCGCTGGAGAACCGCGCCGCCGCCCTGGACTACGCCCTGGGCTGGGCGCGCGACATGGGCGTCGAGCTGGCGGACGAGTTCGTCGGCATGTACGTGAACGACTGGACCCTGGACTACGGCGAGCGCGGCCGCGCCGCCATCCGCGAACTGCTGGCCCGCGGCCACGCCGCAGGGATCATCCCCGAGGTGAAGCAGCTGGAGTTCGTGGAGTAGGACAGCAGAACGACGAGGTGAAGCCCCGGGGCCCGGATGGTCCCGGGGCTTTGCTTTGTGTTGGCGTCGGCTCGCGCGCGGCGGGTCACCCCCGGCGTTCGTGCCACACGCGGTGGCAGGAGGCGCAGAGCGTGACGAGGTTCGAAGCTTCGTTGGTGCCGCCTCGCGCGCGCGGCGTGACGTGGTGCACCTCGAGGTAGTGGCGCCGGTGGCAGCCAGGCGATTGGCAGCGGTGGCGGTCGCGGGCCAGCACCTGGCGGCGCGTGCGTGGCGGGATGGTGGTGGTGTTGCGGCCGCTGGGCGCGGCGATGGCGGCGTCGCATTGCAGGCGTTCGGCTTCGTCGCGCGTTACGGGGCGGCCGTCCACGTCCATGGTGCCGCACTGCGGGCACAGGTGGGCGTGGATCTGGACCGGCGGGCAGGATTTCCCCCGGGGGGCACTGGCGGCGGAAT
>DAOPJF010000574.1:0-1644 GCA_035399525.1 Candidatus Krumholzibacteriia bacterium
GGTCATGGCCGTCGACCTGCAGAAGCGCCCCTTCACCATCACCACCGGCACGGGCACCACCACTGCCGACACGGTGATCATCGCCACCGGCAGCCGCGCCCGCTGGCTGGGCCTGCCGGACGAGGGTGCGTTCATGGGCAAGGGCCTGTCGGCCTGCGCCACCTGCGACGGCTTCTTCTTCCGCGGCCAGGAGATCGCCGTGGTCGGCGGCGGCGACACGGCGCTGGAAGAGGCGACGTTCCTGACCAACTTCGCCACCAAGGTCACGCTGATCCACCGGCGCGACGCCTTCCGCGGCTCGGTGATCATGCAGGAGCGCGCCCTGAAGAACCCGAAGATCGAGGTGGCCTGGAACAAGGTCGTCGATCGCTACGTGGCCGACGACAAGGGCGCCCTGAAGGCCCTGGTGCTCACGGACACCGTCGACGGATCCACCAGCGAGCTGCCGGTCACCGGCTGCTTCATCGCCATCGGCCACGTGCCCAACACGCAGTTCCTGGCGGGGCAGCTGGCCACCGACGAGAACGGCTACCTGATCACGAAGCCCAACGTGACGGCCACCGAGATCCCGGGAGTGTTCGCCGCGGGCGACGTGCAGGACCACGTGTACCGCCAGGCCATCACCTCGGCGGGGACCGGGTGCATGGCGGCCATCGAGGCGGAGCGCTGGCTCGCCGAACAGGAGTAGGCCTCGCCTGGTCCTGGACAGACGAACGCCCGCCGGCTTAGTGCTTCGCGATGCACCGGCGGGCGTTCGTCTGTCCAGGACCAGGCGAGGCCTCCACCGGGGAAGAGGGGTGGCGGGGTCGCCGGGCGAGGGTGGGGTGTGGTAGGATGTGGCGGGGAGGTGCGCCATGAAGTGGAGGATCGGCGGGGCCGCGGTGCTGGTGGTGGTGCTGGCGGCGATCGTGACGCTGGTGGGGCTGCGGACCTCGATCACGCGGTCGCTGGACGAGCTGGCGGCGGCGGCGCGGGCGGCCGAGCCCGGCAGCGAGGGCGACGTGGCGGCGCTGCTGGCCTGGGTGGCCGACGAGAGCGTGCCCGTCGACCAGCGCAACCGCGGCGTGTGGGCGCTGGGCCAGCTGCGCGATGCGCGCGCCCTGCCGGTGCTCGAGTCGCTGCGCGTGCCCGAATGCCGGCACGGCACGGACATCTGCCAGCACGAGCTGGACAAGGCGATCGCGCTCTGCGGCGGCGGCAAGCCCGACCCGCTGCGGGTCGGCGGGCGCCTGCGCTGAGGCGGGTCAGCGCGCCTTGCGGATGAGGGTCAGGAACTCGGCCCGCGTCTTGGACCGGTCCTTGAACGCGCCCAGCATCTCGCTGGTGGTCGCGTAGGAATTCTGCTTCTGGATCCCCCGCATCATCATGCACAGGTGCTGGGCCTCGAGCACGACGGCCACGCCCATGGGCTGCAGGTTCTCCATCAGGCAGCCCGCGATCTGGGCGGTCATGCGCTCCTGCACCTGCAGGCGGCGGGCGTAGGCCTCGACCACGCGGGCGACCTTGGACAGGCCGACGATCTTGCCGTTGGGGATGTACGCCACGTGGGCCTTGCCGAAGAAGGGCAGCATGTGGTGCTCGCACATGCTGTAGAAGTCGATGTCGTTCACCACGATCATCTCCTTGCCCTCGGAGCGGAACAGG
>DAOPJF010000575.1:0-1642 GCA_035399525.1 Candidatus Krumholzibacteriia bacterium
CGCGTGAAGCCGATGCGCTGGTTGGCGGGGGTGATGATCAGCGGCGTCTGCACGTCGGCCGAGATCATGAAGTCGACCACCGGGTTCAGGGGGTCGTTCGAGTAGATCTTGACGGTCTTGATCTCGTGGCCGCTGAACTTCTTGCTGTTGAACTCGACGGTGATCTCGGTGGACTCGCCGGGCGCCAGCTGCTTGGTGTTCAGGGTCGGGATCGTGCAGCCGCAGCTCGCCTCGACGTTGTCGATGACCAGCATGCCCGCGCCCTTGTTGGTGACCTTGATGAAGGTCGTGCGGGTCTCCTGCTGCTGCATCTGCCCGAAATCGTACGATTGCGGCTCGATGGAGATCACCTGGGCGGCGGCCGGCAGGGCGGCGAGCGCCGCCAGGCAGAGGGCGGCCAGGGTACGGGCGATCGCATGTCGCATGGTCGTTTCGGTCCTTCCGGATGAAGCGGCGGGGTCTGGGCTCGGATCCGGTGCAACGCCGGAACGTCCGGCCGGGTTCCCAACCCCGGGAACATCGGCCCGAAGCCCACAATCTTGCCCCTTTTCCCGCCGGTGGCAAGACCTTACGATGGTGCCGGCCCCCGCCGGGGCCGGGAGGGCGCATGTTCGAGCGGTCGGTCAGCTTCCAGAACGTCATCCGCGGCGTCGTGGTCATGGTCCTGGTCCTGGTGGCCGGGACCATCTGGTTCACCGGCGTCGAGGGCTACCGGCCCCTGGACGCCCTCTACATGACGGTCATCACCGTCAGCACCGTGGGCTTCCGCGAGGTCCACGACCTGGACACCTCCGGCCGGGTCTTCGTCATCATCCTGATCATCACCGGCCTGACGGTCATGACCTACACCCTCGGCTCCATCGGCCAGGTCGTGGTCGAGGGCTCGATCCAGCGCTACCTCGGGAGGCAGAGGATGCTCCGCGACATCGACAAGCTCCGGGGCCACTACGTGGTCTGCGGCCACGGCCGCATGGGCCAGATCCTGTGCGAGGAGCTGCAGAGCGAGAACGTGCCCTTCGTCGTGGTCGAGGGCGACCACGACACGGCCGAGCAGCTGGCGGCCCGCGGCTACCGCGTGGTCGAGGGCGACGCCACCGAGGACGAGACCCTGCGCCGGGCCGGCGTCACGCGCGCCAAGGGCCTGGTGGCCGTGGTCAGCCGCGACGTGGACAACCTGTACGTCGTGCTGTCGGCGCGCGAGATGTGCCGCGACGAGAACCCGGGCCTGTACATCCTGTGCCGGGCCACCGACCAGCGCGCGGGCGAGAAGATGTCCCGCGCCGGGGCCAGCCGGGTGATCTCGCCCTACGTCATCGGCGGCATGCGCATCGTGCAGGCGCTGCTGCGTCCCACGGTCTACGACTTCGTCGACATCGCCACGCAGCGCAGCGGGCTCGACCTCATGTTCGAGGAGGTGCGCATCGCGCCGGGCTCGCGCCTGGACGGGGTCTCGGTCAAGGATTCGGACATCCGCAAGCACTACGACGTGATCGTCATCGCCATCCAGAAGGCCGATCGCACCATGGTGTTCAACCCCGGCCCGGACAGCGTCATGCACGGCGGCGACGTGCTGATCACCCTCGGCGACCGCCACCAGCTGCAGAAGCTGGCGGCGACCCTTCCCGCCTAGCCGGCGCCGGGG
>DAOPJF010000576.1:0-1585 GCA_035399525.1 Candidatus Krumholzibacteriia bacterium
ATGCGGCCGCGCGCGAGCGGCCCACGGCGATCGGGGCGGCATCTGCGGGTCCGGCCGGGATGTACCCCGTCACCACGCCCCGGATGTCGCGGCGCCGGACCAGGCCCGCGGCTGGATTCCAGTCGCCCTTCTCGACGAAGCGCGCGTCGGGCCCCCGGCCCAGCGCCAGGATCAGCCGATGCGCCACCAGCTTGTCGCCCCGTACGAACACCACCACGTGCCCGACGCCGAAAGGCGTGCGCCGGGCCGCGGCAATCAGCAGCCGCGCGCCCACGGGGATGCGCGGCGCCATGCTGCCGGTGAGCATGGGCAGCACCACCGTGCCGGCGAAGTCGGGGTCCGGATCCTGCAATGCCAGCCAGGCGTCCAGCCGCTGCTGGCGCTCGTCGGTTCCGGTCACGGGCCCTCCCACGGCCCCGGGGCCGCGGTCCTGAACTCGGTGTTGCTGATTGTCCCTGCGGGGCCCATAGTAGCGCAAGCATAACGCTGACACCAGAGAGGAACGGATGCCCTCGGATTCGCGTCGCCACCTGCTGGTGCTGTCCCTGCTCCGGGAGTGGGCCGGCACCGCGGCCGCGCCCCACGCCTGGACCGCGGACGAAGCCGCCGCCGTGTGGCCCCTGTTGCAGGCCCACGGCGTCGAGGCGTTGCTGGGGGCGAGCCTGCCGCCCGACCTGCTCGAGCCCGCCATGCGCGGCGCCGTTGCCGCCAGCCGCGAGCGCACCGCCCTGCTGCTCATGGAACTCGAGCGCCTGCTGCCCGTGGTCAGGGCGGCCGGATGCGATCCGCTGGTGCTCAAGGGCGCCGGCCTGGCCCTGGCGGTCTATCCCGATCCCCTGAGCCGCTGGTTCGTGGACCTGGACCTGCTGGTCGCCCCGGACGAGGTCGAGGGTGTGTGCGAGGCCCTCATCGGCCACGGTTACAAGCCGTTCCGCAGCCGGGCGGACTGGGAGTATTACGACGCCCACCACCTGCACCGCATCCTGGTGGGGCCCGCCCGCTCCGTGGTCGAGGTGCACTGGGCCCTGACCCTGCCGATCTCGGCCTACCATCACGACGCGGCCGGGGTGCGGGGGCGGGGGCGGCCCGCGGCCGCAGGGGCCCAGGCCTGCCGGGTCGCCGCGCCGGCCGACCAGCTCATCCACTCGGCCTACCAGCACATCGCCGACGGCTTCGTGGACCTGCGCCGGGCGGCCGACTACGTGATGCTGGTCCGGACCATGACCCCCGCGGACTGGGACCAGGCCTATCGCCTGGCCCGCGAGGGCGGTGTCACGCGGCCCTTGTCGTTTGTGCTTCATGTCATGAAGTTCATGACCGGCGTGGCTGCGCCCGATGGCCTGGCCCCGGCCCAGCCCCTGGGGCCCTTGGCCTGGCGGTTCCTGGACAACCTGGACGTGCCGGGGGGGCTGATCGACCGCCGGGCCCGCCACCGCCAGGACTACGACCAGATCCTCCATCTCATCCTTCTGCCGACGCTGGCCCTGCGCATGCGGGACACGGCGCGGCTCCTGGCCGGCCACGGCGCCTACCCGGCCGCCGCCCACGGCCACGGTCCCCTGGGGCAGGCGCCTCGGCGCCTGCG
>DAOPJF010000577.1:0-1572 GCA_035399525.1 Candidatus Krumholzibacteriia bacterium
GGAGGAGGAGCTGCGCCTGGCGCAGGAGCGCTTCCGCGTGGGCGCCGGCACGACGCTGGACATCATCGTGGCCCAGGCGAACCTGGCCAACGCCAAGGGCCAGGAAGTGCAGGCCAAGTGCGACTTCCTGATGGCCCAGGCCCAGTTGCACCGCGCCACCGGCCGCCTGAGCCCCTGGACGCGGGGGAACTGACGCCATGGACGCCGGCCGCGTCATCGAGGTCCGGGGCCTGCACAAGGTCTACCGCATGGGCGCCGAGGAGGTGCCCGCGGTGCGCGGCATCGACCTGGACATCGCGGCCGGCGAGTACGTGGCGATCATGGGCTCGAGCGGTTCGGGCAAGTCGACGCTGATGAACATGCTCGGCTGCCTCGACACGCCGACCGCAGGCACCTACTGCCTGAACGGCACCGAGGTCAGCACGTTCGGCGACGACCGGCTGGCCGAGATCCGCAACCGCGAGATCGGGTTCGTCTTCCAGACCTTCAACCTGCTGCCGCGCAACACGGCGGCGCAGAATGTCGAGCTGCCCCTGATCTACGCCGGCGTCAAGGCGGCCGAGCGCGCCGAGCGCGTGGCCGCGGCCCTCGAGGCGGTGGGCCTGGCCGACCGGGCCCACCACCGCCCCAACGAGCTGTCCGGCGGCCAGCGCCAGCGCGTGGCCATCGCCCGCGCCCTGGTGACCCGGCCGTCGCTGATCCTGGCGGACGAGCCCACGGGCAACCTGGACTCGGTGACCAGCGACGAGATCATGGGCATCATCGGGGGGCTCAACGACCGGGGACACACGGTCGTGATCGTGACCCACGAGGAGGACATCGCCAAGCGCTGCCGGCGGGTCCTGCGCCTGCACGACGGCCGTATCGTGGCCGACACCGCCTCCTGACCGCCCGCCGGTCAAGGTTTCCCGCCCCCTGCCGATCATTCCCTATCGAGACCTGGCGACCGCCCGACAGCGGGCCCCGGCGGACGCGCCCGGGCCGGAAAGCGGCATGTACTTCTTCTACTTCTACCCGCTGGGCCTGGACCGCCCCCGCCCGGGTCGGCCCTGGCTGACCCGCGCCCTCGAGACGCTGATGGTGCTGGCCTTCCTGTGGCTGCACTACGCGCCCGGCTGGGGGCCGGTGCGCCCCTGGTCGCTGATCTTCCTGCCGGGCAACGGGGCGCCCTGGACCGTGGTCACGGCCGTCTTCCTGCACGCGGGCTGGCTGCACCTGCTGGGCAACCTCGTCTACTTCCACGTGTTCGGACCGCCGCTGGAGCTGCGCCTGGGCGCGCCCCGCTTCCTGGTCTACCTGCTGCTGATGGGCGCGGCCGGCAACACGGTGCACGGCCTGGTGTCGGCCTTCGGCTGGATGGGCCAGCGCGGCATGGGCGTGCTGGGGGCCAGCGGCGCCATCGCCGGCCTGCTGGCGTTCAGCCTGGTGCGCTTCCACGACGCCCACGTGCGGGTCGGCTGGTGGGTGTTCGCGCCCCTCGGCGGCCACAACCGGGCCGGGCGCAGCGACGTGCCGGTGATCGCCGCGGTGGCGGCCTGGCTGGCGCTGCAGGTGGTCGAGGCCCTGGTGGCC
>DAOPJF010000578.1:0-1570 GCA_035399525.1 Candidatus Krumholzibacteriia bacterium
AGCTTGTCGATGGTGGCCTGGATCTCGCCATCCATGCCCGGATCCACCGAGAACTCCTTGACCCGCAGCGACCGCACCATGGCCAGCGCCTGCAGCAGCGCGTCGTCGCCGTTCTCGCGGGCGTCCTTGGCCACGCTCATCAGCATCGGGCTGAGGTCGATGTCCGTGACCTCGTCGGCGCCGGCGGGAATGGGGATCCACTCCAGGTCCACGTAGCCGGGTTCCTTGTCCGCGGCCAGGGCGCCGGCGGCCATCAGCACCAGGGCCACCGCCAGGATCGCCACCGGCAGATTGCGCTTGCTCGTCATCCTTGTCCTCCTTCGGGTGTTCCGGAACCGGCGCGGAGGGATTCCGCCACGGTCCGCGGCAGCCGCACGCCGAACACGTCGACGACGGCCGCCTTCTCGCTGCGTTCGAGGATCCGGGCCGCCAGCACCAGGGAGCGGACGGCGTCGCGGCGGACGGCGTCGGCCTGGGCCGGCGAAAGGGCCACGTCGGTCCCGCGCGGGGCGGGCGCCGGCGTCGGCAGGGTCGTCAGCAGGCCCACCAGCAGGGCGGCGGCCACCAGGCCGCCGAAGGCCGCCGCAGGCAGCCGCCGGCGCCCGTCGGCGCGGGGCAGGCGGCCGAGGCCGGCCGGGGCCTGGGCCACGGGCAGGGCGCCCAGGGCGTCCCTGAGGGCCAGCTCGCGGGTCATCTCGTCGCGGCAGTCGGCGCACCCGGCCAGGTGGCGGGCGACGGCCTCGGCCGTGGCGGGGTCCAGCTCGTCGGCGACGAAGGCCGCCAGCTCGAGCTCGATGGCGTGGCAGGGCATGGTCATCCTGTCTGCCTCCGGGCGAGCAACTCGCCCTCGGCGTCGCGGTCGAGCACCGCCCGCAGGCTCTTGCGGGCCCGGTGCACCTGCACCTTGACGGCCGATTCGGTCTTGCCCAGGTCCGCGGCGATGTCCTGCAGCCGGCGGCCCTGGAAGTAGTGCATCATCATCACGTCGCGGGTCTCGACCGGCAGCGTGGCCATGGCGTCCAGCAGGCGGCGCTGCCGCTCGTCCAGCCGCAGGCCCCAGTCCGGGGCCGCATGGGGGGACTCGACCGGCAGCAGCTCGGCGGCCTCGGTGTCCGGCTGCCCGAAGTGGGTGCGGACCACCTTCCGCCGGCGGGTCTGGTCGATGCACAGGTTGTGCACCACCCGGGTCAGCCAGCCGGCCACCCGCTCGGGATCGACCTCGTCGCCCTGCCGCCACAGGCGCAGGAACGCCTCCTGGGTCACGTCCTCGGCGTCCTCGCGGTCCCTGAGGACGTAGAGGGCCCGGGCGAAGACCCGGTCGCGGTGCTCGTCGAGCAGGCGGGTGTAGGTGGTTGCGTTCATGGCGTGGACAAGGACGCAGGGCCCGGGCTAGGGTTACAGCCGGGACCCGAAAAAAGGAGACCGCCCGTGCCCTACGTGAACATCCGCATCACCCCCGAGGGGGCCACGCCCGAGGCCAAGGCCCGCCTGATCCGGGGGGTCACCGAGCTCCTGCAGGAGGTGCTGGGAAAGAACCCGGCCACCACGGTGGTGACCATCGACGAGGTGC